>RGUG01000062.1 GCA_010027915.1 bacterium
CATCATGGCCACCATCATCAGCCCCATGCGTTGGGACACATCGGCATACAAACAGTCGGCCACCACCGCAAAGGTACCCCCTTCGGTGAGCCCCCCAAACCCGTGATACACCGTGGACCATGCCAATACATGCAACAACGGCAAGCCCCACACCACCCCATCCTCGTAAAGGGTGTGGGGTGTCATGACCCGACGAAGGGTGGCGTTCATCAGACACAGACCGGCCACAATCAACAGGGTATTCGCCATGACCAATGCCGCATAAGTATGGTATGAATAGTGTCGGCCTTGGTAATGGGTATAGTGTTCTAGAAAGGGGCTGTCATCGGGGGCATAATACAAGCCCGTCTTTTTTAACACCGCACCCAATAACGGGGTCACCCGACGATAAAAAACAGGCCGTTCATGGGGGTTGAAACGGGGTGATCCACTACCATTGAGTACGCCTCAAAGTCATTGGCCCCAACCCATGGGATATGAAACTTGAGGCCCCCATCAAACAGGCCCAGCACACAACAGGCATACACCATGACCATGCCCGTCCAGTGCCACAAGGACGCGCCCCATTTTTGGATGGTGGAAGGAAGGGGAATCATGGGCCTATGCGGGCACATGGGTCTGACCGGTATTCACCCCTCAGCACTTGGAACCCAGCCGTTAATACACCCCAAAATACCCCGCCCCAATGACGGTCACCAAGGGCTCCCGCCAGGTCTCGTCTTCTGTGACCCAATACTGTCGACTGGCCAATACCTGGTCTTCCCCGACCCGTAATACCACGGGCATGTAGCCTGAATGGGCCACCAAAATATCCCGAATGGCCACCCACACCCCGGGATCATCGATGGATCCGAGTTCAATATAAAGTCGACGCGGTCGTGCTTCATCGAGTCGTCGGACTTCATTGACCATCATCGACACCTCATCCTGATTCACCCGAATTTTTCCCTGTACCCACACCACCGCATGGTCCACCAATTGGGAGGCCAAGGCCTCAAACCCAGGGCTTCCACCAAATACCACCAAGGGCATGGTGGCATGGTAATCTTCTAGTGTGGCCATGAGCATTTCCCGTTTGGAACGGGTCACCATGCGCCGCACCTCACTTAGTAACCCCACCAGCACCACCTGTTTGCCATCTTCGGCGACACCCAGTTGGGCCATGGGAATGGGAACAGATGCCAGCTGTTCCGCCACTTGGTCCAACGGATGACCCGACACATACATGCCCAATAATTCTTTTTCGTAGGCCAACCGCTCCGCTTGTGACAACACGGTTGGCGTGCTGGTCGGCATCACCGGATCACCCAAGGCTTGGTCCCCAAACAAGCCCATTTGGCCATGGGCCTCCTGTTTGGCTTGAACCGCTGCCGATTCCATGGTGGGGGTCAGCCGATCCAATAATGCCGCCCGGTCACCCAACTCATCCAAAGCCCCCGCCTTGATTAAACTTTCGATCACCCGCTTGTTGACTTGCTTTAAGTCCACCCGCTTACACACATCCGCCAGGCTGGTATAGGGTACCGTTCGGGCCTCAATGATCGATTGAATGGCCCCCACTCCCACGTTTTTGACCGCACCTAACCCACATCGAATGGCGGGTTTGCCATCTAATGTGATAATCGAAAAGCCTTCGGCTGATTGGTTGATATCAGGGGGTAAAATGCGGATCCCCATTTGACGACAGTCGTGAATATAGATCGAAGTCCGATCCCCCAAGCCCAAAATCGATGGCGTATGCCGCACTGTGGGATTTGTTAAACCCATATTCCGCAAATTTGTCACACAATTCAAAGATGCGCACCGCTACTTTGGATGCCACCCCATGCTGGGCCGCACCCTCTAAAAACGCCGACCGCATCCGGGCCATTTCTTCTTTGTTTTTTTTGCCCATGGCCTTGCGTAACATATCGGCCTGACCCAGGCTAAACCCGGCAATGGTGGCCGCAATTTGCATCACCTGTTCTTGGTATAAAATCATGCCGTAGGTTGGTTTTAGAATCGGCTCCAGTTCAGGCAACTCATATTCAATGGGGGTTTCTCCCGATTTATTCGATAAAAACGCATTGACCATACCCGACCCCAGGGGACCCGGACGATACAACGCCAATACCGCAATAATGTCTTCAAACACCCGGGGTTGTAAGTCTTTTAATAAGGCCCTCATGCCCCGACCTTCTAACTGAAACACCCCCGTGGTGGCAGCCTCGGATAACCAATCATAGGTAAGGGGGTCATCCAGTGGGATGGTGGCCAGATCCAATTCAATGCCATGGCGGGCCATCATCAATTGCACACAATCATCCATCACCGTGAGGTTGCGCAATCCCAAAATATCCATTTTGAGCAACCCCACTTTTTCTAGGTCGGTCATTTGAAATTGGGTCATGACTTGGTCTTCGTTTTTGACCAGTGGCACCACCGTTGATAAGGGATCGCGTGAAATCACCACCCCTGCCGCATGGGTCGACGTGTGCCGAGATAACCCTTCGAGCCTGGCCCCAATATCCAACCATCGTTGAAACTCAGGGGATTGCTGGTACGCTTTCTTTAACTCGGGGACTTGTGCCATGGCCTCTGGAATGGAGGTGGCATGACCCGGGGCCGATGGCACCAATTTGGCCACACGATCCACATCGGACAACGGGATATTCAGCACACGCCCCACATCCCGAATCACCCCCCGGGCCGCCATGGTCCCAAATGTCACAATTTGAGAGACCCGATCCGACCCATACTTATCCACAATATATTGAATGACCTCATTGCGACGGCGAATACAAAAATCCAAGTCAATATCGGGCATGGACACCCGTTCTGGGTTTAAAAACCGCTCAAATAACAGCTGATACCGAATGGGATCTACCTGGGTGATCCCCAAGGCATACGCCACCAACGACCCGGCGGCGGACCCCCGACCGGGGCCAACTGGAATCTTGTTTTGTCGACAAAACGATAAAAAATCATTGATGATCAAAAAATAGGGGGCATAGTGCATCTGATTGATGATGCGGAGTTCAAATGACATCCGTGTCTGTAGCTCAGGCGTGATTTCCCCATATCGACGTTGGACCCCCTCTTCGACCAATTGGGTCAGATACGATTCGGCATCCATGCCATCGGGACAAGGAAAATCGGGGAGGTTCACTTGGCCCGTTTCGATGTGAACCTGACACTGATTGGCAATGTGAACCGTGTTGTCCAACGCCTCAGGAAAATCATGAAACAGGGCCCTCATCTCCTCAGGGGAGCGCAAATAATACTCATCTTCTTCATTAAACCGCGTGTCTTCATCCAAGATCCGACCCGTTTGAATACAGTTTAAAATGTGCCGCCATTCCACCTGATGGGGTGCCAAGTCCATGACCTCTTGGGTCACCACCAGGGGGATGCCATGGGCCGTTGATAATGCCACCGAGCCTTCGATGGCCACCTCATCCAAGGTTGACCCATGACGGGACAACCCCAAATAAAACCGGTCGCCATAAATGTCCCGGAGGGCCATGGCCGCCTCGTGGGCTTGGGCCGATTGATACCGACGACATGCGGCGGCCACCGGTCCTTTCACCCCCGGCGAAATGGCAATCAAGCCGTCGGAGGCCTCTTTTAAGCAGGCATAATCCACGCGTGGCTTGTAATAAAACCCCCGCAAATGTCCCGCACTCACCACATGAATGAGCGACTGATACCCCTGGGCATTCATGGCCAACAAAATCAAACGGTCCCACCCACGCTCGCGCACCGACATATCAGGAACCAAAAAGACCTCACAGCCAATGATGGGGTGAATCCCGGCTTTTTTGGCTTTTAAATAAAAATCGATGACCCCATACATCACCCCGTTGTCGGTCACGGCCACGGCCCCCATGCCCATGTCTTGGCAGGCCGTCAATAGGGCATCGGTTCGGATGGGGCTTTCTAGCAATGAATATTCGGTGTGAACATTCAGATGAACAAACGAAGGGCCCGTCGGTTGAGGCCCATCCCCTTCTTGGTTGGTCATGAGGGTGGGGATCTCCTCCCCTTCGGACACCCGGCGTATCGTCTCGTCACTCGTCATCATCGCCCCCTTCGAGGGACGTGGTTCCCTGTGTCAGTTTGATGTACCGACGTTTGACTTTGTTTAATTCTTTGATGGTTTGCTTCTGACGATCCAACTGGGTTTGATAACGGCCCACTTGGCGTTGGTATCGTTTGACCGAGTGGTTCACCTGATCGGTGACAGACTGTTGGACGGTCCATAACGCCCGTTCGACTTCTTTGCGACGGCTGATATTATGAAAACAGGTCACCACCCCCCGTTGGCTGTCGTGATGATCCAGCAAGGGTGCCGCACTGATACTCACCGTGACAGGGGGGGCATCCCGACGCTCCACACACACCCATTCCATCATCTGGGGAACCCCACTTTTGGCCACCAATTCAATGGGGTTCATCATCATCAAGTGGCCTTCCCGGTCCACCAATCGAATGACGGACTGAAGGGATTCTCCGACCGCGGCCCCCAACCCCGCTTGGGCCCCTGTGTTTAAAAACTCAATCACCCCGTCACGGTTGGTCACCACCACCCAATCCGATAGGGTGTCAATGACCGATCGGATCCACTGTTCGCGCTGTTTGAGTGCGTTTTGGGTGCGGTATTTATGAAAGGCAATCTCGATGGTGATTTGGACCGTTCGCTCATCAAAGGGCTTTAAGATATACCCAAATGGATCCGATTCGGTGGCACGTCCCACCGTGGCATCATCCGAATAGGCCGTGACATATACCACGGGAATGTCCCATCGACGCCGAATGGTATGGGCGGTTTCGATGCCATCCCGGTCACCCTTGATGTGAATATCCATCAAGACCAAGTCGGGCACCTGGGCCTCACACAACGCCCAGGCATCGATGGCATTGTCGGCGATTCCTACCACCTCATACCCCAACGCCTGCAATCGGAATGACAAATCGGTGGCCACCAAGGCCTCATCTTCGACCACCAACAACCGCTTCAGCGTCATACAACCTCCTGTGATGGCACCCGAAAGGTCAGTTTAAAGCGGGTACCATTGGTCTTTTCAAGCTCAATATCAGCAGATAATTGTCGACACAAGGTGGTAATCAACTGAAACCCCATGGATTGAGACCGGGCCAATTCAAGATCCGTGGGAAACCCGACCCCATTGTCTTCGACCGTGAGCACACAAGTCTGCTGAACACCTTCTGATAGTGTCACGGTAATGGTGCCCCGGTCTCGACCTTGAAACGCGTATTTATACGCATTGGTGATCAATTCATTGACTACCAGGCCCAATGTAATGGCTTGCTGAATAGGTAAGCGAACCGGTGCCATGTCAATGTGATGGGTCACCCCACACAAGGGGGAATGGTACGACACCGACAACCGATTGAGCATGGTGGTGACATACGCCGAAAAATCGATGTCCGACCAATTGTTGGATTGATACAAGGTTTCATGGACCAACGCCATGGCCCGAATCCGTTCTTGGCATTCTTTGACCACGGTTTTAAATAGGGGGTCATCCACATAATGGGTCTGAATCATGAGCATACTCGAAATCAATTGCATGTTGTTTTTGACCCGGTGGTGCACCTCGGCCAACAACACTTCTTTTTCTTGAATGATGGCCTCCAATGATCGTCCGGCATCACCCGTTGGTCGACTCAACGAGAGCAACAACATGCCGGGTGGTGGGCTGGGCATGGGCCTCACATGGGCCTGCCACGGGACCGCCTCGCCATCAATCTGAAGGGATTGGTCCACCGGCTCGTGGGTCTCACGAATGGTACGCAAGGTATCCAGCCAATGGGTCCGCTGGGTGGCGACCACAATACGGTCCACGGACGGGCCTGCCATCACCCCCGGTACGCTGGACGATAGAATGGTGTTATCAGCGGCCACGGCCAAACATGGAAAGGGGATACTTTGAATCACGCGGTGTAATTCAGTGTTCACGATGCTGACCCCACTGGGACCCAACGGCCCCGACCACAATCAAAGCCCCGCCCATCATCATCAATGCGGTCATTTGTTGATTTAACATCACATACCCCAACCAAAACGTAAAAACCACTTCTAAATAGGCCAAGAATGAGCCCGTGACAGGCGATACCCATTGCGTGGCCTTAAAAAACAACCCATACCCGCACACCCCCACCAAAAAACAAACCCCCACGGCCAGCCCTAATTGGGTGGGTTCATACTGAGAAACGGTCATCATCCCAAAAGGTAACAGGCAAAGGGCCCCCAATCCATTTTGAATCCATACTTGCCCACTGGCCGATAGGGTCACGGGATGCCGTCGCAAGGCCAGTAACATGCACGCATTGGTAAAGGCCGACAATAAGATGGCTACAACCCCGATCGCATTGGGCATACCTGCACGAATAGAGGACCACTCAATCAATGTAATCCCCACCAGACACAAGGCCGCCCACACCACCCTCATCCAACGCCATGGCTCTTTGATGACCACCATACCCAACACAGCCAGCATGACCGGCCACGTATACAACAACAAAATGGCCTGTCCGACTGGCAAATGCTGAAACCCTATGAAGTAAAAAATGGCCCGTATAATATTGAGTGTGGCAATGCCCAATGACCAAGGGTGCCACAATAACGACATGGGGGTACGGTGTCGAGCGACCACCCATGGGGTGAGGATCAACGTGGGCACCGCCAATCGAATCAGGGTAAGGGTGGTCGGAGACAAGACGGTCATGTGGGTATACACCCCCATTAGCGACCATACGGCCGTCGCCAATACAATCAACCCAATGGCTAAGGTTGCTTTTTCCATCGCCAATACCCTTTCCCATTGAGGATAAACAACACGATGTTACCCAACAACAACCCCCAGCCATTCGTTAATACACCGAATATTACCCACAAGATATTCCCCATCATACCCAACAAAAAACCCTTGGCTTTGTTTTCGCCCACATAATGCATACAAAGAAACGTCAACAGTGAGGCCACCCAATCAATGCCACCGTAGGGGATCTGGTGTAGCAGGGAGCGTATCATAAGACATACCCGAGCGGAAACAGGGCCAAGCCCCACCACAGTAAAACACGCATGGCAACCTCCATTTAAGCCGTTATGAAGACGGAAAGAGTGACATTATAATACCCGCCTTCCATTGGGGAAAGACAGGCCATGATGGGGGGATGGGGGGTGCCCGCCCGCTGTCACCTTGGGTCCTCATGTTTAAACACCCGCCCAGGTGTCGATAACCTCAATTGTTTCCTAACCCAAAAAATGAGGTGACCTCCCATGTCGACATCCGAATGGATTGCCTGCTTGTAACC
>RGUG01000063.1 GCA_010027915.1 bacterium
CCTCTTCGCCCCCTTTGCCTGCAGTGCCTCCCCCGACTCAACCCACGCCAGACTCGTGTGAGTCTCAAGCCATCTTGGTGATATCCGAAGTGCATCATGTTGGGTTGGAAGAGTTGGACGAAAGGATATCCAAACTTGATAATAAAGATGAACCGTCCAAGCCATTAGCATCTGTAGGTATTCTATCGGGTTCGGGTGCCGTGGATGCTGCAAACGAGACAGCAGCGAGACAGCTTAGCGGCTCAGAAACGTTTTCTAGCCATTTTTGGGAAGAGAGTATTGACTCACCACCCACCCATGATGGGGTAACCGTTTCGGTCCCTCTTACATGTCGTGTGATTAATATTGACACCCCATCTAGACATGAAAGCTCTCTGCCGCACTCCCATCAGGAGACCATCCAATCATATTTTACATTTACTGAACTTCCTTGTTTAAGTCCACCTGATACTACAGGGGCCAACACAGCATCTGAATTCAAAGATGATAGGCTGAACGCCAGCCTTGGGTTTATTGCCTCCCTATTTCAGACACAACGGCGACCACAGGACTTGCCACCCATGCCGAATGAGGTTGCCTTGAGGCATGATCGGGACATCACCCCCCATCATTCGGTTGTGATGGACTTGATTATGGCCATTCAGCCGGATCACCCATCTCACCGAATACCACTGACTCCCGCTCGCCAAACCCTGTTGTATCACATCATCATGACGTCCTTTTCTCCTAATCCAAGCCCAATTGACTCATCGTATTTGCAGAATGTATGGCGTGTTGTTGGACCGCAAGATCACCGTCAAGACCCTGTTGATTCCTGTCCTTCCTTACCCACGGTTCAATGCTGGCTGAGTCTATGCTTGGCCACATTCCCACAACAATGCACCCCAGCCTTTACCCCTGATATCCAACGGGCAATCATGACCGCCCTTGATAGGGTATCGCATTCCCGAACCTCTGATGGTGGTGATGAGGTATTGGTTTAACACAAGGGGTATCTAACGATTAAAGTAGGGAGAAGTCAGGCTAAGTGATCGGATAGCGTCGCCACCCACTAGCATGTCCGCCGGTTTGGACCAACCATTTTGTGCGGTGGAAGCGATCGTTGCGATCGTTGAGTCGGGTTATAAAGATATAACCCTTTAGGCTATGCCGGTAGGCGTGTTAAACGTTGTGCCCGGCGAAACCAAGCGATTGAGTGCTGCCAAGCTGGCCTTGCCTTCTTTTGTTTGCCACTTGGATGACTCTTTTTTGAGCGATTGATCAATGGCGGTCAGTTGCTCAATGGTCCAGCGGGCATCTGCAGGGAGCATTTTTTTGTCACTGCACAAGCGTGTTAATGCGTCCAAAGCGTGGGGAGACTGTTGTTGTTTGACCAATTGAACCAATGCCATGGCCAGCATTTTGTAGCTACTCGATGCGGTGAGTTGGTTAAATGGGTTGAGGGTTACAGAAGGGGATGACACCATATGATGGGCCCATTCCTCGATCCCTTTTATTACCTGGTCAAGGTTATCTAGGGGTTGCCCGTTCAGTAAGGCAAGGATCACTTGTTTGAGTTCGGTTGGTAGCTCCAATCCCGGATCAATGTCCAGTTTGGTTTTACTAAGGATATCTGCGAAAGCCTGTGACATGGGATCATTGGCTTGATCCGTGCCTGCCTGATCGGGTTGCCAGCTCATAGTGGACATGGCCATGGCTTGCCGTTGAATCTCTCGTATTTTTGCATTCATATCCATCATCATAAGGGACTCCTTGTTGTCATTAGTCTATCATGGTTGGAATGGGCGTCATGTTACCCCTGAGTAAATACCACCAATTAGGATCGTGTGGTGCCCCTTGGATTATGTATCGTATTTTTTCGATTCATTATGGGCGGGGGTTTTACACGGAGTGCCATTTTAAGGGTGTTGGCCACTAGACCCCGCGTTTGATGGGGTTATTTTACGTGATCCACCCATTTGCTGACCCGTTCTTTTTGATCCTCACCCATTTAAATCGATTGGCAATTGACTGCAATTTTTTTATACTGCGTGGTCTTTGTGTCAGCCCATCATGACGTTTCATTCCTTCTCCCATTTAGAAATGAGCCTGACGGTGGGGAAAAACGGTGGCACTTCATTGGACGGTTTGGAGGATATTTACCATGGAAACCTTTAGTTATTTAAGTCATACATCCCCCGCTACGATCGAGTCGCTGTATTTGCAGTATCGGCAACATCCTGGCAGTGTGCCGTCAGATTGGGCACGTTTCTTTGAGGGATATGAGTTTCAACAGTTCGAACGATCCTTCAGCCCGTCCCCTGCTGATGCGACCATCCTTTCTCGCTCATCGGATGCGGCGACCCACATCCGATTGCGTGGCCATTTGGTTGCCCATACCAATCCCCTTTTATCACCTAGTGCTGAGGCGCAGCAGGCGTTTTTTGACACCTTAGCCTCAACTCGATCGGACACAGAATCGGAAGAGACACTCTCTCATTTATTGCAGTGTTACACGGCATCCGTTGGAGTGGAATTCCCCGCAGATGCCCCCCCTTCATTAACCAACTTTATGCAAGATCAACTAGAAAGTCGGGCGTGTTTTACCGCTTCACAAGCCGACCAAAAACGGGTCTTGGATCACCTCAGTCGTGCGGTTGCATTTGAACATTTTTTGCATACCAAATTTGTGGGTAAAAAACGCTTCTCACTCGAAGGGTTAGAGGCCTTTATTCCTGGCGTGTGGGCCATCATTGAGGAAGCCGCCACACATGGCGTCAAAGAATGTGCCATCGGCATGGCCCACCGGGGCCGATTGAATACCTTGGTTAACGTCATGCAAAAACCCTATTCAACGGTTTTTGCAGAATTTGATGAGGCCGTTCAAGATGCATTTGATCGGGCGGGGGATGTCAAATACCATATGGGACAATCGTGCGATGTCACGTTGCCGTCGGGAGATGGGATGCATTTGTCCTTGCTTTTTAATCCGTCTCATTTGGAGGTAGTCGGTGGCGTGGTGTGTGGGATGTGCCGTGCCAAGAGTGACCATCGGTATGACGGCTTATCGCACCCCATGTTACCTATTGTGGTACACGGGGATGCCGCCTTGTCGGGTCAGGGCATCAACTATGAACTGGTGAATATGGGCCGACTGCCTGGGTTTGATGTGGGGGGAGTACTTCATGTGGTACTTAATAACCAGGTGGGCTTCACCACTGATTCGGCAGAAGGGCGTTCATCACGTTACTGCACCGATTTGGCCCGCCTGACCAATGCCCCCGTTTTTCATGTCAACGGGGATGATCCTGATGCGGTCGTTGGGGTATTAAAATTGGCGGTTCGTATCCGGCAAACGTTTGCCACCGATGTGTACGTGGACATCATGGGCTATCGCCGGTATGGCCACAACGAGGGAGACGAGCCACGGTTTACCCAACCGACCTTGTATGACTGGTTGCAACAGCACCCCACCATCTACCACTTATACCGGGATCGCTTGTGCGAGCAGGGTGTCATCACGCTGGATGAAGCCGCCTCAGCCTACCAAGCGGTTGAGTCCAACTTGGCCCAACAGTTAGAAGCCGCCCGGGCAGGAGGCATTACCCCATCCGAACAGCCGTTTAAAGGGGATTGGGCACCTTATCGACTGGCCGATCGGCATGAACTAACGGCCCCAATCGACACCGGGGTTGAATCGGATGTGCTTAATACGGTGGCCGAGGTCCTAACCGCCCCGCCCGCATCCATTGACTTATTAGGCAAACTAAAAAAGGTGTACGACACCCGAGCCAAATGGTGGCAGGAAGGACGGGTGGATTGGGCCACTGCGGAATTGTTGGCCTACGGCACACTGGTTCATGATGGTGTACCTGTTCGATTGGCAGGCCAAGATGCCCAACGCGGTACGTTTTCACATCGCCATGCCGTGGTTCGGGATACGCAGACCGGAGTGCCGGTGGTGCCATTAAATGCGTTGGCCACATCGGGGGCCTCCTTGCAAGTGTATAACACCATTTTGTCTGAATATGGGGCACTGGCATTTGAATATGGATATGCCATGGCCACCCCCCATGGCTTGACCATTTGGGAGGCACAGTTTGGCGACTTTGCCAATGGGGCACAAGTGGTCATTGATCAATTTATTGCCTCTTCTGAGGTAAAGTGGGAACGGTACTGTGGGGTGGTGTTGTTGTTGCCACATGCCCAAGAAGGGCAGGGGCCGGAGCATTCGAGTGCCCGCCTTGAACGGTTTTTACAACTGGCTGCCCAAGACAACATGTTGATCTGCAACATCACATCCCCCGCCAACTTTTTTCATGCGTTGCGTCGTCAGGTCTATGCCCCATTTCGGAAACCATTGGTGGTGATGTCACCCAAAAGTATTTTTCGTCATCCCCTTGCGGTGTCTTCGGTTAACGAACTTGAAACCGGGTCATTTCAACCGGTTTTGGATGACACGGCTGTCGACAAATCATCGGTTACCCGTGTGGTGATTTGTTCGGGTAAGCTGTATTACGATTTATTAGAAAAGCGAGAGGCCGATGCCTTGTCCCATGTGGCCCTTATCCGATTGGAACAGCTGTATCCACTGCCAAAATCACAGTTGGCATCCTTGCGAAAAGAATATCCCAGTCAGGCCCAATGGGTTTGGGCCCAGGAAGAACCCGCCAATCAAGGGGCACTGTCTTATATCCGTGGTGTGTTTTCGGGTTGGTCGTTGCAGTTGTTGTCCCGACCCGAATCGGCCAGTCCGGCTACTGGTAGCATGAAGCGCTATGAAAAAATCCAGCTCGAACTGGTTAAAGATGCATTAGGAGTGTAACAGATGACAATTGATATTATTGTGCCGGCAGCGGGAGAGTCCGTCAAAGAAGCAGATGTCGTAAATTGGTTCAAAGAATCGGGTGCCTTTGTGAGCGTCAACGAACCGTTGGTCGCACTCGAAACTGAAAAAGCCACCTTGGAGTTGGTCGCAGAGCAAAGCGGTATTTTGGATATTATGGTTCCCTCTGGGGTGGTCAGCGTGGGGGATGTGATTGCCCGAATTGTATCGTCTGATGTCTCACCCTCTCCTGCTCCTACTGCGTCAGCTCCGGTTACTCAAGCGAATACCCCGCCACCTGCATCCGATGTCCCAGCCCGTATGGGCAATGCATCACCGGCAGCCCAGCGACTCATGTCAGAATCGGGTATTCACCTGGGTGATGGCACCGGAAAAGATGGTCGGGTTACCAAACAAGATGTGCTGCGGGCACTCGGCTCTGATGGGGGCCAATCGGGCGTCACCCATCCCGTGCCGGCACCGATTTTGCTTACCCCCGAGTCGATATCTTCTCCTCTATCCTCTCCTGTCACGCCTTCGCATGCGGTTTCTGAAGGTTCGTTAAACGGGGAGCGTGGGGAGCGACGTGAGGGGATGACGCGTCTTCGTAAAACCATCATGGCCCGATTGGTGGCGTCTCAGCAAACCACCGCATCCCTGACCACCTTTAATGAAGTGGATATGTCACAGGTTATGGCCATTCGAACGCGTTACAAAGATGGGTTTAAAGACAAGTATCAGGTTGGGCTTGGGTTTATGTCGTTTTTTACCAAGGCCGTTTGTCATGCGTTGCAAGAGTTTCCCATTCTCAATGCCTATGTCGAAGGGGACGAGATTGTATACCACGACTATTGTGATGTGGGGATTGCGGTATCGGCACCCAAAGGGTTAATGGTACCCGTGATTCGGGATGCCCACCAGTTGTCATTTAATGAGATTGAATCTCGTATTGTGGAGTATGCCAACAAAGCCCGCCAAAACAAATTGACCATCCAAGAAATGGAAGGCGGAACATTTACCATTACCAATGGCGGGGTGTTTGGCTCAATGATGTCCATGCCGATTATTAACCGTCCCCAAAGTGCTATTTTGGGCATGCACAACATCGTAAATCGGCCGGTGGCCATCGGGCAAGAGGTGGTGGTGCGCCCCATTATGTATGTGGCGTTGACCTATGACCATCGCATTATTGATGGGTCCGATGCGGTTCGTTTCTTGGTGCGTATAAAAGAGCAAATTGAAGACCCAATTCGATTGCTGGTCAACGTATAAGGAGTATAAGATATGACACACTTTGATTCAGTGGTCATTGGGGGTGGTCCGGGTGGCTATGTTTGTGCCATTCGCCTGGCCCAATTGGGTCAACAAGTGGCCATTGTTGACAAACGAGATGCCTTGGGCGGGACTTGTTTGAATGTGGGATGCATCCCATCCAAAGCCCTTTTGGATTCGACGGAATGGTTCCATCAAGCCCAGAGTAAATTTGAGGTTCATGGTATTACGGTCAGCGGCCTGGCGGTGAACTGGCAACAAATGGTGGCACGCAAGCAACAAGTGGTCACCAGTACCACCAAGGGCATTGATTATTTAATGTCAAAAAACAAAATTACTCGTTTCACGGGGGAAGCCCATATTGAATCGCCCACCACGGTACGGGTCAATGACACCGTCCTCTCTTCCCATTCAATTGTCATTGCCAGTGGCTCCGTTCCAGTAGAAATTCCTTTTTTACCGTTTGATGGGGAGCGGATTTTGTCCTCGGATCATGCGTTATCACTGCCCGCATTACCGCATTCGTTGATTGTGGTGGGCGGTGGGGTCATTGGGGTTGAAATGGGATCCATTTTTGCCCGTGTGGGGGTCGCCGTTACCATTGTGGAGACCATGGACACCCTGATTCCCACCATGGACAAAGAATTAGGCAAAGCCCTTGAAAAAACATTTCGTCCCCTGGGCATTCGCTGTCAATTTGGCACCAAAGTAACGGGTATGTCGGTGGGCCCCGATGGGGTCACCCTCACGGCTGAGTCAAGCAAAGGTCCCTTGAGCTTATCGGCAGACAAGGTGTTGGTATGTGTGGGGCGACGACCTTGTACCGATGGATTGGGCTTGGATGCCCTGGGGGTGGCACGGGATAGTCGAGGCCGGATTGAAATCAATGAGCGGTTTGAAACGTCGGTGCCTGGTGTGTATGCCATTGGGGATGTCGTGCCTGGGGTGATGCTGGCACATAAAGCCTCAGAAGAAGGGGTTGCTTGTGCCGAGTGGATTTCGGGTCGCCACGGGCATATCCATTACGATACCATTCCGTCGGTGGTGTATACCTGGCCCGAAGTGGCGTCGGTGGGGCTTACCGAAGATGCCCTGATCCAATCGGGTCGTGCCTTTAAAAAAGGGGTGGTGCCATTCAAGGCATCGGGTCGTGCC
>RGUG01000064.1 GCA_010027915.1 bacterium
TAGACGTGGGAGTCCTCCATGAGGCGGTAGCCGATATGGGGGCCCGGTTTTATCCCGGCGTGGGATACCGCCATATTTTGGTGGTGTCTAAACCGGTGGGGGTGTTGCATACCGTTCCGCCTCACGATCTTACCGACCAGTCCGTTGCCGATCATTGGCCCCGTGGGGAAGGGGAGGCGGTATTGACTGCGATTATTGACCGGTGCCGTCAGGTCTTGCGTCATCATCCTGTTCGCCACGAACCGATGGTGACCGATATTTGGCCTTGGAGCCCCGGACGCATGCCCCACTTACCTGCGTTTAAAGACCGTCATGGTAAAACGGGGGGTATTGTCACGGCGGTGGATTTGTTGCGTGGGTTGGCCCAATTGACGGGGTTGTTATATCCCGTTGTGCCGGGTGCCACAGGGTTTTTGGATACGAATTATGAGGGAAAAGTGTCCGCTGCCCGTGGGTTACTAGACCAGCATGATTTTGTGTATGTCCACATCGAAGCCCCCGATGAATGTGGCCACTTGGGGGATGTGGCAAAAAAATGCCAGGCCATCGAGGATTTCGATCGTCAGGTGGTAGGTCCTTTGATGGATGATGCGGCCCAACGTGGCAATGTGGCCATGATGGTATTGCCCGATCATCCCACCCCCTGTGCACTCAAAACCCATGTTCGAGAAGCGGTTCCGGTGGCAGTGATGGCCCCAGGGTTGGCACCAGATGGGACGCTCCATTATCACGAAGCCGCCTGCCAATCTGGGTCGTTTGATTATCACGCTCCGTGGGATCTCATGACATGGTTTTTGTCCCTTGGCCAGGCGTGAATTGTCGAGTGGGTGTGATCGTGTTACCATGCGTGGCCTTTGGTGGGATGAAGTGGTTGGTGTTAAATTGAAGGAGTATATGGATGTCGAATCGTAAATCAAATCAAGAAGTCGTGGCTGGTTTTCAGTTGCATGCCAAAGATACAGGGTCATCTGAAGTTCAAATTGCGTTGTTAACCGAACGAATCAATCATTTGGTGGGGCATTTAAAGCAACACAAAAAAGACCATCACACCCGACGGGGCCTGTTGATTTTGGTGGGCCGTCGCAAACGTCTAATGGCGTATTTGCGTCGGACCAATTTGGATTCTTTTACCCAATTAGCTGAACGCTTGCAATTGCGCGTCAAAGACTAACGGGTGTACGGAGGGGGAACCAACACCCTCGTTGAGGGGCCCTACTAGGTCAATACACACGCTACATGGTGACGTCTTCATAACTGGGTGGGGGATTCTCTTCTTTTGAGTTTCACCTTTTTTTTCAGATTGGGGGGGTAACACAAAGGGCTTACCGAATTGCCCATCGCCCTATACAATGGGTTTGTTTTGTTACAAAGGGTGCCAGCCATCGGCCTCCACATCCGGTGATGAAGGAATAATGATAATGGGTATATTAAATCAAGAACAGTCGGTTTCGGGGGTTTTGGGGGGGCGGTCGGTTCGTTTATCGACCGGTGTCATGGCCAAACAGGCCAATGGGTCGGTGGTGTTGAGGGTGGGAGATATGGTGTTGCTGGCAACGGCTGTCATGTCGTCATCTCCCAAGGAAGGCATTGATTTTTTTCCCCTAACAGTTGAGTTTTCAGAAAAATTTTATGCGGCAGGGCGCATTCCAGGTGGGTATTTTAAACGAGAGGCCAGGCCCAGTGGGTTCGCTACCCTCTTATCTCGCTTAATCGACCGCCCGATTCGTCCGTTGTTTCCTGATGGGTTTCGTCACGAGGTACAGGTGGTGGTGACATTGTTGTCCCATGATCCCACCATTCCGGTGGATGCCTATGCCATTGTGGCGGCGTCTGCGGCGTTGGCTATATCTGATATTCCCTTTAATGGGCCGGTGGGTGCTGCGTTGATGGGCATGATGGAGGGTCGCTATCGTGGCGATTTGTCCGTAGCCGAGATGGGGGACAGTTCCCTTCATATGACCGTGGCCGGCACAGCCGACGCGGTGTTAATGATTGAAGCGGGTGCCTCAGAGGTGCCAGAATCGGATGTGATTCAGGCGATTGTGTCCGCCCAAGAGATCATTCGTGAGGCCACCTCCTTGCAATCTCAATTGGTGACATTGGCCGGTAAGGCCAAGTACGTGTCACCCCCACTTGAGCCCAACCCTGAGTTGGTGTCGCGGGTGCAGGCGGTGATGGGCCAACAGATTGCCGATCAATTAAAGGGTGGTGATAAGGATGCCACCGACCGGTTTTTAAGTGGACTAGAGCATCAGGTGCTAGCTGCGATCACACAAGAAAACCCCGACTGGGAAAAGCCGGCCAAAGCGGTTTTTTCGGTGATTAAAAAACAGCAGATACGGTCGGCTATTTTGAGTCAGAAAATTCGCCCTGACGGCCGGGCATTGGATGCCATTCGTCCCATTGAAATTGAAGTGGGGGTGTTGCCGTCGACCCATGGGTCGGCGTTGTTTACCCGTGGCGAAACCCAAAGTTTGGGTGTCGTGACATTGGGGACCGCCGACGATATTCAAAAAGAAGACAATTTGTCAGACGTTGATCAAAAAACATATTTTCTTCATTACAACTTCCCTCCCTATTCGGTAGGGGAGGTAGGTAATTTGGCCCGAACCAGTCGTCGTGAATTGGGGCATGGGGCGTTGGCTGAGCGGGCCCTTCAAGTGGTATTGCCTGCCGATGGGTTTCCCTACACCATTCGGTTGGTGTCTGAAATTTTAGAATCCAATGGGTCTTCATCCATGGCTTCGGTGTGTTCCTGTTGTTTGGCCCTGATGGATGCTGGGGTTCCCATTTCGGCACCGGTCGCAGGGATTGCCATGGGGTTATTAATCGAGGGCGATACCCATGTGGTACTGTCTGATATCCAAGGTCTAGAAGATCACTATGGTGACATGGATTTCAAGGTGGCGGGTACCTTGTCGGGTATTACAGCCTTGCAATTGGATATTAAAGTGGGCGGTCTTACCCTTGATATTTTACGTTCGGCCTTGGCCCAAGCCCGGGTGGGTCGTTTGCATATTTTGTCTTGTATGACGGCTGTGTTGGGGGCCTCTCGGGGTGTGGTCGCACCCAATGCCCCTAAGATTGCCACCCTTTTTATTCCACCCGATAAAGTGGGGCTTTTGATTGGACCCGGTGGAAAAATGATACGCAAGATAGAAGAAGAAACCCAGGCGACCATTGTGGTGACGGATGGTTCCAAAGGTGAGGTGTGTGTGTCGGCCAAAAACCAATCCGAACTGGATCATGCCATGGGTATGATTCAACGCTTAACCCGGGATGTTGAGGTAGGCGATGTCTATCAAGGCAAGGTGACCAAAGTGGTCGATTTCGGGGCGTTTGTTGAATTGGTGCCGGGTAAAGAAGGGTTGA
Source organism: bacterium (assembly GCA_010027915.1). The sequence goes on from RGUG01000064.1 coordinate 3,373, forward strand.
TGCATATTTCATCGTTTGCCAAGCAGCGGGTGGCCAAGGCCAGCGATGTGGTAAGTGTTGGTCAACCCGTTGAAGTGCGGGTCAAAGAAATTGACCCACAACACCGCATCAACTTGGTTCCCACGTCTCCTTTGGTAGGGTAATCGTTTGCGGTGTTGGGTATTTATCTGCTTGGTGTTAATGGGTTGCGGGGGGGTGGTGGTGGCCTCTCCGATTGAGTCACTCAAAACCCTTTTGGAAGAGTTTGTATTTACCCACCCCGCCCAAATGAGTGTTTCTTATACCGATTTAACGACCTTTGAACATGTTGGTATTGCCGAGAACCGGCCTTATAATCCTGCCAGTGTCATCAAGTTGCCAGTGATGGTGGCGGTGTATCACGAAGTCAATGCGGGACGATTGTCCTTGGATGACACCTTGGTATTAACGTCAGATATGCGGGTGGGAGGGGCCGGCAGCCTCCAATTCTTACCGGTTGGTTCTCGGTTTTCTGTGCGGCATTTGGTGATGTTGATGATTACCCATAGTGACAATACCGCTACCAAAATGCTCATGGAACGGGTGGGATTGGCCACCATTAACCGGGTCATGCAAGAACTGGGGTTGACCCATACGGTGGTTCGTACCAGTCAGTTGTTGCGTGCAGAAGGCAAAAATGTGGCCACCACTTATGATATGAATCGGTTGCTGGTGAAATTATATCAGGGGGAGGTCATCTCCCCTGCGATGTCCCAAGACATGATGGGGGTGTTACTCAAACAACAGGTAAAATGGGGCATCCCCAAATACTTGCCATCAACGGTACCCGTGGCCAACAAGACCGGGACTTTGGATCATATCAAAGGGGATGTGGGGATTGTGTGGGTGACGGGCCATCCTTATGCACTGTCTGTTTTTACCCAAAAGGTACCGAATCGGTTGTTTGGCACGGGCTGGATTGCCCAGTTATCGCGGTTGGTCTACGACTGGGTTGTGCTTCGTCAAGCGGGAGGCTTGGCGGGTGTTTAGTGAGCAGCCGTTGTCGATCACGCCTCAGTATCAGGGTCGCCGCATTCGAGTTGAATCCCATCAGGTGACCTTGCCGGATGGCTTGGTGGCCCAGCGTGATGTGGTGGTTCATCCGGCGGCAGTGGTGGTGGTTCCTTTTTTGGATGCAGAGACCGTGGTCTTGATTCGTCAATATCGCACGGCGGCCCAGCGTGCGTTGCTCGAAATTCCGGCGGGTTGCATCGAAGAAGGAGAGGATGCGTCTGTGGCGGCCAATCGGGAACTTCAAGAAGAAACGGGGTATTTTGCCACCCACTTAACCCCCTTGGCGGGTGGGTTTCCTTCCCCTGGTTTTTGTACTGAATGGATGCATTTTTTTCGGGCCGATGGCCTGGTTCGTCGGCCGTTAAAAGGGGATGATGATGAATGGATTAGCATGGTACCCATGTCGATGACAGCGGCCTTGTCGGCCATTCAGACGGGTGAGATTTGTGATTTGAAAACGATGGTGGGACTTTACCAATGCCACATGATGTAGTGGGATTTGAGCAGTATCTTCGAACGGTTAGGCGGTGTTCACCCCATACCATTCGGGCGTATGTGGGCGATGTGACGGATTATTTGGCGTGGATACACGGCAAGGTGGATGGGTGGTCTGTATACTTGACTGCCTTGGATGCCCGCTACGACGGGGTGACCATTCGGCGCAAGCGTGCGGCCGTCATGGCGTATTCTCGGTACTTGTATCAGCAGGGGCACATCTCGGATCTTCCTCATTATCCGTCTCCCGTTCGACTCCATCGACGTATTCCGTCTTTTTTATCACAGACTGAATGGAAACGTGTGGTTGACGGGTTGGCAGACATGTCGTTGCGTGATCGCTTGATGGTGACGTTGACGTATTCGTCGGGGTTACGGGTGGGAGAAGTGGCCCGTTTGTGTTGGGGTGATATTGATGGCATCGCCCATACGGTACGGGTGGTAGGCAAAGGCGACCAAGAGCGGGTGGTCCCGATGGATTCTGCTTTGTTTCCTGCTCTTGAGCAGTATTACCAAACCGTGCGGGATCGTCGTGCCAAACGGGGATGGTTGCGGGCCCCCGTATCGGTGCGTCTGGTTCAATATGTGATCACCCGTGCGTTGGCAAAGGCTGGCTTGGGCTCACCATTGACCCCGCATTCTTTGAGGCATACGGCGGCGGTTCAGTTGCTCAATTCGGGTGCGACATTGGTTGATGTCCAACAGTTTTTAGGTCATCAAACCATTCACACCACCCGTCATTATGCCAAAACCAATCCCCAGCGTGAATTAGAGGAGGCCCAACGATGCCATCCCCGGTGGTAAGTCTGGTATGTTTGGTGGTGGCGGTGGTGTGTCACGAATGGGCACATGCTATGGTAGCCGACCGACAAGGTGATCCCACCCCCCGTGCCATGGGTCGTTTAACCTTGAATCCGCTGGCACATCTTGATTGGGTGGGGTCGGTGCTCGTGCCACTGCTCTCAGTGCTGACCACGGGGTCTGTATGGATTGCATGGGCCAAGCCGGTGCCCGTTAACCCCCGTTATTTCAAGCACCCGGATGTGTCGATGTTGCGGGTTGCGTTGGCGGGACCCCTCATGAATCTGACTTTGGCCTTGTTGGCGTCGTGGGCTTGGCGATGGGCGGGAGTCACCCATTTTGTGGCATGGGCGGGGACATGGTTGCCGGTGTTTATATTGTATAATCTCGTCTTAATGGTGTTTAATATGTTGCCGATTCCCCCCTTGGATGGGTCTAAAGTATTGGCTTATTTTTTACCGGATTCGATGAAAGGCTTCATTGATCAACTGGCACCCTACGGGTTTGTCATTCTGATTTTGTTGTCTGTGCTAGGTATCGTGCAACCGGTGATGACGCTGATATTGTCCTGGCTGTATCCATTTTTTGGGTTATCATGATCAATGAATGGATAAAAATGGATACAATTAATGAGGGTTAAGGATCGATCTTTCAAGCTATGAACAGGTTGCGTTGGGTTGTCTATCGTGGGGTTATGTGGGTGATCATCGTTGGTGGGATGGGGTGGGGTGCATCGCATTTGGTGGCCCAATGGTTGTCGGGGAATACCCCAACGAGTGTATCGATTCAAACCACGGTGACGGGCCCCACGGGCCCTGTCAATGGGGTGTATCCGATTACGGTTCAATTGTATGAGGGCAATGTGGACAGCCCCGAATACATGGTGGGTAACCCCCTTACCTTTGAGAGCGTGCGTTTTGTTGGCGGGTTGGTGAGCTTGGTATTGGATATTCAAAGCATGGTAACCCAGTTGGCGTTTGCCAATTTGCGTGATCCTTATATTAAACTCATGGTCAACAATGATGCCGTCTTTGTTCCGTTGTATGCGGTCCCTTATTCGATTCAATCCCGTACGGCTGATATGGCCAAACGGGTGGCAGCGTCGGGCATTACGGGTGTGTTTTCCAATTTCTTGGTCAATAATTCGCTCATGGTAGGGCCGGCTATCAAGCCCTATTTTAGGGTGAGTGAGGGGCAAGTGGGTATTAACGTGTCCAATATTTTGCCAGCGGCTACTTTGGATGTGGGGGGGATTGTTAATGCGACGGGTTATCGGGTGGATGGGGAAGAAATTGATGTGGCGTTATTGTGGTCTAAAACGCCTGGTAACCCCAAAAGCATTTATTATGATGGGGGGATTGATGGGTATGTTGGGATTGGACTGACCCAACCGCGCTATATGTTGGATGTGCAAGGCACGGTCAATGCGTCGGCGTATACGGTGAATAATGTGCCGTTGGAGCAATACTTGCAAGGTGTGTTGGCCTGGAGTCAAGAAGGGGGTCGCATTTATCGGTTGGGGGATGTGGG
>RGUG01000065.1 GCA_010027915.1 bacterium
TTATATTGGATTTGATGCGGTCAGTACGGCCGCCCAAGAATGTCGAAACCCACAGCGGGATTTACCCATTGGCATTTTAGGCTCATTGGGGTTTGCCACCATTCTATACGTGTTGGTGGCGGTGGTGTTAACCGGATCGGTACATTATAGCCAGTTGAATGTGCCAGACCCCATTGCGATTGCCGTCGATGCCTTTGGTCCTCAGATGGGATGGTTGAAAGTGGGGATTAAGTGTGGGGCGTTGGCTGGGTTAAGCTCGGTTATATTGGTCATGCTGATGGGACAAACTCGGGTGTTTTATGCCATGGCCCATGATGGCTTCCTTCCGGCTTGGTTTAAATCCATTCACCCACGTTTTCATAGCCCGTCGACCGCCACCCTGGTAACCACATTGGTTGGAATGGGTATTGCGGGCTTCTTCCCGATCCAATTACTAAGTGAAATGGTGTCCATTGGCACCTTGTTGGCTTTTGGGATAGTCTGTGTGGGCATTGTGGTGTTGCGGAGACAACGACCCGACTTGCCTCGTCCCTTTAAAACCCCCTGGGTCCCGTTGGTTCCACTACTGGGAGCCTTTGCGGCCTTTGCTCAAATGCTGGCCCTGCATCCCGACACCTGGTTGCGCTTGGTAGCATGGTTGGCAATGGGGGGGGTGGTGTATTGGTTTTATGGCCGACGGGTGACCATCACCCAAGAAATGATCGTGAATCATGACCCTGACACTCGAACAACTTGAGGCCTTTGATATTCCGGGTCCTCGATACACCAGTTATCCCACGGCCCCCCAATGGCAGGGCGGGTTTCCGGTGTCGTGGTACCAAGACGCCTTGTATCAAAGCGCCCGCCATCAACACAGTGTGTCGGTGTACATTCACATCCCGTTTTGCACCCGCATGTGTTATTACTGCGGGTGTAATGTCATCATTCGCAAACCAAACGAATCCGTAGGCGATTCATATATCACGTATCTATTCAAAGAAATGGCCTTGGCCACACGCCACTTGTCTGGCCCTCCATGTGTCAAGCAAGTTCATTTGGGAGGGGGCACCCCTAACTACTTAAGCCCCGTACAACTGACCCGTTTACTGACGGGCATTCGAGAGACATTTAGCATCGAAGAAGGGTCTGAAATAGCGGTGGAAGTTGACCCGCGCACGTTAACTGAGGAACAGGTGGCTACCATGGCCCAACTGGGTGTGACCCGTATTTCAATGGGGATTCAAGATACCAACCCCATCGTGCAGTCACGCATCAATCGGGTTCAACCCATCGAGATGGTAAACACCACTGTCGGATGGGTACGCCGTCATGGCTTGTCACTCAATTTCGACTTAATTTATGGGCTGCCCATGCAAGAACCCGATGGTATGTGCACCACCATCTCCCATGTGTTGTCCCAGTCCCCCGACCGGATTGCCTTGTACAGTTATGCCCATGTCCCATGGCTCAAGTCACACCAAGCCTTGTTGCATGAAAAAGACTTACCCACAGGACGAGACAAATTAGGCTTGTTCTTACTCGCCCGCGACGCCCTTCTAGCAGGTGGGTATGTGGGAGTCGGGATGGATCATTTTGCACGGCCCGAAGACCCCTTGGCCATTGCCTACCAAAAGGGCACCTTATACCGAAATTTTATGGGATACACCGTAAAGCCAGCGGATGATGCATTGGGTTTTGGGGTAACGGCCATCGGTCACGTCGAAGGGCACTATGTACAAAACACCAAAGACTTGTCCCAGTATTGCCAGGCCCTTGACGAGGGGTATTTGCCCGTCGATCGGGGGATGCGTCTGAGTCATGATGACCGCATGCGACAGTGGGTTATCCAATCCATTATGTGTCGGTTTCAAGTTGAGTTGACGGCGTTTACCCAGTTGTTTTCGTGTGACCTATTGGGGTTGCCAGGTGTCGCAGAACATCTCAGCCGGTGTGAAGCAGACGGCTTGGTTATTCGAACGAAGGAGGGAATTCAGGTCACAGAATTGGGGAAATTATTTGTGCGAATTGTGGCCATGGGATTTGATGCGTATCTTAGCCAACACCGTGGCTTTTCACGAACCATTTAAAGGAGAAACAGATGAAGGTCTCATATCGTTGGGTATTCGCAGGGTTCGGGCTGGTATTTGCCATCACCGCCGTCATCCTTTATTTTCGGGTGGTGCAAAACGTTCAAGACAGTGCCGTGGTAGTGGCCAACACCCCGAACCCAACCCAATCCCCTGCCACAGTGGCCCATTTGGGTGAAATATTGTATGTCAACCAGTGTGCCTCGTGCCATGGGGGGAAAGGGCAAGGATTGGTGGCCTTGGGCCCCTCACTGATTCACGCGGACTGGGCCTTCGATGAAGACCGAATTGGCTGGCTCATTGAGCGAATCAAAGCGGGTGGTAATGGCATGCCCCCCTTTAAGGGGCGTTTGCGGCATGACGACATTGTACGGATCGTTCAATATATCGAAACACTCAACCAAGCCGCCGCCTCACAGCGTGCAAAGGAGGGCAACTAATGTCACGGTTTTTAGATGCAATCGCATGTCGGCCTGTCGACCAAGTGCCCGTATGGCTCATGAGGCAAGCCGGGCGGTACTTACCCGAATACCGTGCCATTCGAGAGCGGCATTCCTTTATGACCATGATTCAAACCCCCGAGATTGCGGCTGAGATCACCCTGCAACCCCTTCGGCGTTATGGCTTTGATGCGGCCATTTTATTTTCTGACATTTTAACGGTGGCCCAAGCCTTGGGTGGATCCTTGAGCTTTGTGGAAGGAAAAGGCCCCGTCATTGCCAATCCGGTACGAACCCGAGAGGATGTCAATCGCCTTTCAGCTGACGGCTTGCGGACCCAACTGGGGTATGTGCGCGACGCCATTCACTTGCTCAAACAAGGCCATTTGGGGGATACGCCCCTCATTGGGTTTGCTGGGGCACCGTTCACCGTGGCGTCTTATATGATCGAGGGGGGGTCATCAAGTCAGCTTGGCATGGTTAAGCGACTGTTTTTCAATCACCCTGACGTCATGAACGACTTGATTGATCGGTTGGTATTGGCGACAGCGGATTATGTGTCCATGCAAATTGAAGCGGGTGTGGACGCCATCCAATTGTTTGATACCTGGGCCCTCCACTTAAGTTTAACCGAATTCGAAGAATGGGTCATGGCACCGTTAAGGGCCGTACTCAACCGCATTCGAAATCCCAAGCGGGTACCCATTACCGTGTTCGCCCGTGGCAGTGCCGTCTTTTGGCAACGATTGGCCACCTTGCCCATTCAGTGCATCAGTTTGGATTGGCAAGTCGACATTGGGGCCGTAGGCCAATTGGCCCCTCCCCCATTGGCATTGCAAGGCAATCTGGATCCCATGTTGCTTACCGCTGACCCATCGGTACTCACCCAACGCATCCAACAAATCATGGAATCAGTGGGGCATCGTCCTGGGTATATCTTTAATTTGGGGCACGGCATCACACCCGATGTGCCAGTCGAACAAGTGCAACGCCTTGTCGATGCCGTTCGCTCATTTGTGCCCACATCCCAGAAGTAAGAGGGCCTCATTGCAACAGATCCCAACGGGTGCTACACTCCTTGGGCCCACCATTTCCGATAAGGTTGCATCAGTTCCGCTGATGATGGGGCAAAATACGATCCCGATTGATAAAGGAGTTCCCATGTCTCAAGCACCCGTTGCCTTAGTCGCCAAAGAACGTACCCGCGTGGGTAAAGAAGCCAGCAGTGCCCTACGTAAAGAGGGGCGTGTCCCTGCCACCGTTTACGGCAATACCGGACAGGATTCCCTCACTCCGGCCGTGTCTGTGTCAGTGGAAGCCAAAGCCCTGATCCAATCACTCAAAACACCATTGGGACGAAATGTGACCTTGTCATTAACTGTCGAGCGTGAAAGTGGTGGTGCTGAACAATGCCTGGCCTTTCCCTATCGGATTGAACGCGACCCAATTACACTCAAGGTGTTACATGTCGATTTCCTTCGGGTCGATGAAAAACATCCGGTCGAAGTCACACTGGAACTCAAACTAACCGGTACAGCTCCGGGGGTTAAATTAGGGGGGGTATTGGTACAAAAACGACGCAACATTACCATCAACTCCCTACCCCAAAACATTCCAGCATTTATTTCGGTGGATCTAAGTGAGCTGGGCGTCAACCAATCCATTCGCATCAAAGAGTTAAAATCCGACCAATATGAGATTGTAACCCCCGGCGATTTAATTGTGGTAGAGGTGGTATCAAAAGGCAAAACCGAAGAGGAAAGCAGGGGATAATGCAAAAAGCGGGGCTCATAAAGGCCATCAAATCGTGTGCCTATCTCGAAGGTGACTTTGTGACCCGTGCGGGTAACCCCACCCATTATTACATTGATAAATACCTTTTTTCGACCAACCCTGATACGCTCGCCCCGCTAGTGGATGCCATCGTCTCGTTGTTACCCTCCCCATCGGACTATGACCGATTGGCTGCCCCTGAGTTAGGGGCCGTTCCGATTGCTGCCGTGTTATCAGTAGCCGTCAAAAAACCATTTGTCATTGTCAAAAAAGAGAGCAAAGGATACGGCACCCAAAAAGTAGTGGAAGGAACCCATCACCCCGGTGAACGCATGGTGGTCATTGAAGACATTATCACCACGGGTGGGGCGGCGTTACGTGCTTGTGAGGTCCTCACCACATTGGGGATGTCGGTGGTACAGGTCATTGGGGTCATCGATCGTGAAGAAGGGGGATTGGCCAACTTGTCTGATCATGGGTTTCGAACCCAGGCCCTTATTTCCCGTACCGAATTGATGGCATGCACCCTGTAATCAAGGCCCTCCAGCAAGAAATGGCATTAAAAAAAACCACCCTCTGTATTGGCCTTGATCCTGATCCGTCTCAAATACCGTCTTTTTTTGGTCCGGGTATTCGTGGGATCGAGCGATTTTTGATTGAAATCATGGGCATCACCGCACCGCATACCGTGGCATATAAGCCCAACGTATCATTTTTCGAGGCATTGGGCATGCCGGGTCTTCATTTATTAGAGCGGTTGGCCCACCTTCGTCCGCCTGGCTGTGTGTGGGTGGTAGATGGCAAACGGGGTGACATTGGCAACACCGCCGCCGCACAAGCACGGTTCGTATTTGATATTTTAGGGGCCGATGCCACCACTGTATCCCCTTACATGGGCGAAGACAGCGTGGCCCCCTTTATAGGGTATCAAGATCGTTTGGTGTATCTATTGGCCCTTACATCCAACCAAGGGGCGGACACCCTTCAAACGATGCGATTGGAAACCGGGGAGATGGTATATGAGCGGGTCGTACGATCCGCCCATGAGTGGGGTCATTCGATTGGCTTTGTGGTGGGTGCCACCTCACCCCATTTCAAGGCTGCCGCCTCACTCAGTGAGGCCCCTCTCTTGATTCCGGGCATTGGCTACCAAGGGGCACAGTATGGCCATGTATTAAGCCATCTCGCGTGCGGTATTATACGGCGAAACCACGGCGATGCGTTTCGGGGACGATGTCTTAAACCGGGTCCATTCACTCACACAATAATCCACTTCGGCCCATCGAAGGACACGTTGACCCATCAATTGGATGAAATCGTCGACATGTTTTTTTCGATCAGTATGTATATGTATCAAATATTGCTCATCAAGTAATATATATAAAAGGAGTTTGATATGAACCCCATACACGCCGGCTACCTAGGTACAATGTACCTACCAGCATCTTTCCGTCCCGTTAATGGTTTAGAAACGATTCGCCCCCATCGGACCGTTGCGACGCATTGCTAACCGCCAAGACGCCATTGAAGCCAGCTTGGGTAGTGTTCTGGCAGATTTGTTAGAATGGGCTCAAGGCCGACTGCCAGGTGCACAGGTAAGACTGGAAATCGCAGATAGCTACCGTGAATTGGTTGGCACGTATCCTCCTAACCCGTGGGTGACCGTATTCGGAATAACTGAACCTGCAGCATTACTTGGGGGGGGATACCATTTAATCGTGATCGAGGTAACGGATCAGGTAGCCCGATGGGAGGTTGTGCCGGGACGTTCCAACGACATCATTTTCGGTGTGGCCAACCCCATCAGAGCCACTCAAACGGTGAGTCGTCGCAAGCCAGATACGTTAGACAATACAAGCCTCATCATGATCCTACGCTCCATGCTGGACACGGATCCCATCACCAGGGAAAACAAGTTGCCACCCCATGAAGCCCATGAAGATAGAACCCTCCCCACCCTATCGGTTTGTATAAGCGGAGGCAATCCCAGGCATGTCCATGTGTACCGTACCGATGGGATAACGCAGTGGGTCATAACGCAAGGAAAAAAAGACCCCTTAACCAGAGAGACCGTATCTCACCTATTCCCACTTTCATCCATAAAAGCTGAGCTTGTAAACATGTTCAATGAACGTCAAGCCTCAGATCGTCAGGGGATGGCCCTTCCTGAGGGAATGACTATGGAGGAAGTAAGCAGGCTATTGAATTACCTGACCCAATTGCCGGCTGACCCCCAATAAAAAGCCCATCACCTCGCACCGAATGGGCATGATGTAGACTTGTTGCCCCATCCCCTCACTCACCTGTAACATCTCGGCCGTGAAGCGGGTATTCCAATCCAACGTGGGCTCAAACGAGTCAGGAAAGGGTACCTTGTTGACCGACTCCCAATACGCCTTGCTTTTGGGGGTCAACACCGGGGACACCCCCATGTAAAGCGGTACCGACCCAAACCGTGTCAACACCGATTGGGCCAGATCCAAATCAAAAAAAGGCTGGGTAAACAATCCGTGGGCACCGGCATCCAGTTTTTGGTCGGCATACTGATTCTCATCTGACATGCCCTGACGATATGGGTCAAATGCGGCGTACACCTTCAAAGATGGGTAAGCATGGGCCACCAACCGAATGGCCGCTACACAATGGGTCCCCTTCCCTGCCCCATCACCCGATATCAGCAACACTGACTGAACCCCCGACGCTTGCAAGGTACCAATCAGGGCTAATAGGCTGCTCGCGGAATGGTCACAAACACGAATGTGAGGGATCGCCACCAGTTGATGGGCCGCCAGGGCCATTGCCACCACATCACTGCGATGCACCAAGCGGGTAAGGTCCGGCACGTTAATCCCTTTTACCCAG
>RGUG01000066.1 GCA_010027915.1 bacterium
CGCTGTCATGGTCTCTTTGATCAATCAAAGCCCCGATCACCCGTTGTTAGAAGATGCGGTGGTAGACGCCGCCGTTGGGCGGGCATCCCAGCACGTGAGCCAATCGATTACCTTGGTTAACACACTAGGTGCCCGTCGGCGCAAACCGTCGCATGCGTACTTGGTTCAACGCGTGGCCAAACAACTGGTCATGACCGCACCCGATAGAGTCCCGTCCTTCTGTCAACCAATGGGTGAGCACGCCGACCAGTGTTATGAAGCGGCGGCGGTTCAAGCCAGTAATAAAAAAAGCCAGGATGCCCTCATGGCCTTGATGGCCATCCGTAGCCCCACCATTAAGCAACGCATTATCGAAGAATGGGCGAATGATCCTGGGCTATTGGTGCGTTTGGATTGGGGGGCACTCTCGGCTTCTTCGTCCTTAGACTCAAAAATGCCCCGCGACTTACGGGCACTACTTGCTTTGATACAAGCCGGCAGTCAATCACAATTTGGTCCGGCCCTCATACGGGCCAATGAGCTAGCCAATGACAAAAAAAACCTGGCCTTGCAACTCATTGGGCTGTTGTATGTCAATCAAGGTCTCATCCCCGAAGGTATTGCCACCATTCGCTCCATACCCAACCCCACCCAACGCGTGCTGGGATTTGAAAAAGCCTGTGTCTGGTTGATTCAAAAAAAACAAGTAGACGAGGCCTTGGGGATTCAAACCACGTATGTAAACCGTGATTCTCAAGCCATCTTACAAGCGTTGGCCCTTCATTACGTTCAATCAAGTCAATGGGAATTGGCTGACGCCACCATCAAACGACTACCAACCCTACCCCTGTCTTTGATGTCACGGCTGATTCTAGAATCAGCCAAACAAGGGGATATTGAACGTGCAGTTGGCTGGATGCAACGTCTTCCGGACACAAAAGAAAGCCAGATGGTGGCCCAACAACTGGGTGAGTTAAGTGGGTTAGGATCGGATTTCATGTTTACCATGATGCACCTCGGCAAACTCAAAGCCCCCCATAAAGAAACCGTGATGCAGTCGTTTGCCCGTACCTATGCCAGCCAATTCAATCAATACGATCGGGTTGCAAAACGCATGAAGTTATCTGCCACCTCCCCTTTGTTGCAGGCGTTATTATCGGATGCCATTCAAGCCAATGAGTTGTCCCAACTGCCGGCCATGATAGAGGGGTATCAAGGCGATGACGCCCAATGGTTGATTACCCATATTATTTTAGAGTTGGCCAAACAAAAGCGTCCCTTGGGTACATGGCCCCGTCAGTTATCCCTTTCAAAGACCCCCGACTTAGGCCTCATGCAATGCCTGGCTTATGCCCAAGTTGCATGGCTCAATGGCCAACCCCAAGACGGTAACCGTTGGCTAGATCGGGCAAAGGAACGTCAAAAGGATCTAAGCCACTCATTTCAAGTAACAGGCATACGACGCATTTGTGAGCTGATGGACCAGACCCAAACGGATGCGGCACTCACCTGTCGATCGGCTTTACCTATACCCGATCAGATACGGTTCTTGGCGGCACTACCCGATTGGGCCACCTCGCGTGATGTCTCGGGTTGGTTGCCTTCTTATCAGCCCTAACACCCTTCGATTCCCATGTTTGGCACCCCAATTGAGTGGGGAAAGTATGATGGGAGGATCACCATGTCAGAACATGAAATCAACCATTTAATTCAACGTCATCTTGATGCCCATTACACCCGCAATGGGATGCATTTGGAGTACACCTTGGATTTTGGGCAATTGTCATTACTGTTTGATGTTTGTTTAAATTAGTGGCATGAGATACACACGTCAACATCCCACTGTGAGTCAAGGACACCCAAGATGACCAAAGTAAAACGGGCACTGGTACTCACAGGCGGGGGGGCAAGGGGGGCTTATCAAGCGGGTGCCTTGCATGCCATTGGGGAGATCGTGGCCCGCCATGGCATTGACACCCCTTTTCATATTGTCACGGGCAACAGTGCGGGTGCCATTAACGCCGCATGGCTGGCATCCAATATCGACACCTTTCCGGATGCCACCCAACGATTGCGGGCATTTTGGGATGGGCTTCATACCCATGATATTTTTAAAACCGATATCAAGTCGTTAATCGGACGGGGATTAAAATCACTGTGGGAAATTTCAACCGGTGGTCTGCATCATCGTAAATCAGTGCGGTCGTTGCTGGATACCAGCCCATTATGGCGGTTAATCTACCAGCAAATTGACTGTCACCCTATCCGCTCCCATATCCAAAATGGTCGATTGGATGCCATTGCCATTACGTCGGTTAATTATTCAACGGGGGATAGCCGGGTGTTTTATGATGCCGCCACCCCCCTTGATCCCTATGGATTGCCTCGAAGTGATGCCCTACAAACCGCCATCACACCCAAACATGTGCTGGGATCCGCTGCGATTCCCATTTTGTTTCCACCCGTCAAAATTGGACATGATTATTATGGAGACGGTAGCTTGCGCAATTATACCCCCATGAGCCCGGCCATTCATTTGGGGGCCACCCATTTGATGGTGGTGGCGGTTCGTCATGCCGAGTCCACCCCCAGTATGGGCCCTCAATTTCCCAGTATTGCACGTATTTTGGGGGTTATCTTAAATTTTGTGTTATTAGATGCCATTGACTATGACTACCGAATGTTAGAACGAGTCAATTCATTACAGCCTCAGTTTCCGTGCCGACCGATTGGGGTGCATCTGATTAGACCCCAACAAGATTTTGGCCAAATGGCGATGTCTCACCTTCATCATTCTCCTCGTTTGTTGCGTTATTTAATTCGCGGATTGGGGTCCGATGCCGAAGCCGCTGATTTGTTTAGCTATTTATTGTTTGAATCCCCTTATTTAACCCAACTGAGTCAATTGGGCTACGATAATACCCTGTCTCAAGAGGCCGATATTCTGAGCTTTTTTCGTTCTTCTTCCCCTTGATCGAGGCGATCAACCCATTTCTTGCTTGCCCCTTTCTTCTTTCCTATTATCCCTATCATACCCCAGCAAAACACCACCCTATTTATCCGCCGTTGTTTTTTAGCAGCGTCTTGTCGTGTATTGTGAAGGAGGCAGGCGACCGTTTGATCCCGTCACAACCGATGATGCCCCTTTCACTCACGTGATATGCTTTGGTTGGGTACAGGGCAATAAATGCGGGGTTAATTGACCCACACCCATCATCACCACACCGCAACCCCCAAAAAACAGGCCAACCCATCGGGTGTTAGGAACACAACATGCCTTTCCAACCCGCATGGGTATGGTCTCGCCACGGATAGCCCACCTCATTTAACCGCTGACACACCGTCGGCCACGCAGAGATGGGCACGGATAATCCCAATAACACCCGACCATAATCCGCCCCGTGGTTACGATAGTGAAACAAGGTAATGGACCACTCACCCCCCAGTTTGGTTAAAAACCTTAACAAGGCACCCGGTCGTTCCGGAAACTCCACGTGTAATAACCGCTCGTCTGGTAAATGGGCCCGTCCCCCCATCATATGACGCAAATGCACCTTGGCCATTTCATCGTGTGAAATATCAATCGCCTCATACCCATGGGCGTGCAACTGTTCCAATAATCGGGGCCGTGCACCCCATGGCACCTCAATGCCTACCAATACCATCGCGTGCTCATCTTGTTGGTAACGGTAATTAAATTCTGTAATGGCATGGGGACCCAATTGGCGGCAAAACGCCCTAAAACTGCCCGGTTTCTCAGGGATTTGTACCAACATCATCATCTCTCGACCTTCCCCCAACGCCGCCCGCTCTGCGATGTGTTGCAACCGATCAAAATTAAGATTGGCCCCACTTAAAATGGCCACCGCATTGGTCGCCGGCTGCGACAGGGTCGGCACCATTTTTTTTAGACCCGCCAATGCCAAGGCCCCCGCCGGCTCACACGCCACCCTTGTGACCTCAAAAATATCTTTGATGGCGGCACACACCTCATCGGTGGTCACCGTTACCATGTCATGGACATGGGCTTTTGCCATTTCAAACGGAAGGGCACCCGCCCGTTTGACTGCCACCCCATCCACAAAAATACCCACCTCCTCCAAGTCGACCAACTGACCTGCCCGCAAGGCCGCCGTCATACACGCCGCATCATCTGGCTCTACCCCGATCAATCGGGTATGAGGCGACACCGCATGTAAATAGGCGGCCATTCCACCCAATAATCCACCCCCACCCACCGGTACAAAGACCACGTCTACCAGTGGCAGCTGTGCCACCAATTCCTTGGCCACTGTCCCCTGCCCTATCATGACCTGCCGATCATCAAATGGGTGCAAAAACACCAACTGCTGCGCAATCGCCAACTCGTGGGCGTGGTGATAGGCTTCGTCATAGGTCGATCCCACCAATTCCACGGTGGCACCCATTCGCCTCACCGCATTGACTTTAATATCCGGAGCGGTCTTGGGCATCACAATGGTCGCCGGGATTCCCATGCTACGGGCACCATACGCCACCCCCTGGGCATGATTGCCTGCCGACGCCGCTATCACCCCTTTGGCCCGTTGTTCCGCTGGGATACTGGCCAGCTTTTGATACGCCCCCCGAATTTTGAATGAAAACACCGGCTGTAGGTCTTCACGTTTTAAATACACCGGCACACCGAACCGCTGACTCAGTGGCACGGCCTCTTCCAACGTGGACACCACCGCCACCTCATACACACAAGACGAGTTGATGGCCTCTTGCCAGTTGAAGCTCATATTAAACGCCATTGTATCTGATGGGCATGGACCCGCAACCAGTGATGAGAGGCTTTCCATGTGGGGGTGTGTGAATGCAACAACGACCAAAATTCCGGGCGATGGTTCAGGTGCTTTAAGTGACACAACTCATGGCAGATCACATCGTCTAACACTGACAATGGGGCCATGATCAACCCCCAATGGATCGCCACCACACCCGAAGATGAACAGCTACCCCAGCGTGTTCGGGCCGAACTAAGTCGTACTTTGGTCGGCACCAGCCCCACCCGTTGGGATACCTTATCCACCCGCAATGGAATCATTTGGGTGGCGTTTTCTTGCAATCTGGTGCGTAAGCCCGATACCCAGTCAGTCTGGGTATCAACCTCATAACACAGCCCCTCCCATCGTGTGGGTTCCCCCGCTCGATGCACAATCGACACCGGCTCACCTTGATACCAAAACCATCCCCCCGGACATAATGTACTGGCCAATGATGTGGCGTGAACCGTTTCTATTTGTTGTTGCTGAATCACAATCCAGTCCTGATGGGCCGACACAAACGCTTGAATGGCGTCCAGGGAAATGCCATACGGCACCCTGGCATGCACAACCCCACCGGGTGCCACCGACAAGGCCATGCGTCGACGACGCCGATGGCGACTCACTTTCAAGGTATAGGGGGTCATGACAATACCTGATGAAATGCTTGAATGGCCGCTTGATAAGACGGGGCTTTAAATAATGCCGTGCCGGCCACAATGGTATCGGCACCCGCCTCGACGACCGCCCGAATGGTATCCAGTCCAATCCCACCATCCACTTCGAGTCTTATGGGGCGTCCCAGTTGATCGATGCGTTGCCGAATGGCACGAATTTTTTCTAACGATGATGGAATAAACGGCTGGCCCCCAAAGCCCGGGTTCACCGACATGACCACCACCATATCCACCTGATCCAAGGTATGATCCAATACCGATAACGGTGTGGCGGGATTCAATGCCAATCCGGGTGATACCCCATAAGACCGAATCAACTGAATGGTGCGGTCCACATGATAAGTCGCTTCAGGATGAAACGTGATATAAGACACCCCATGGGCTGCCATCTCAGGCACCAAGGGATCCACGGGGGTGGTCATCAAATGAACATCAAAGGGGGCCGTAATCCCATATCGTTTTAATGCGCCTACCACCACCGGACCCATGGTTAAGTTGGGTACAAAATGCTGGTCCATGACATCAATGTGTACCATGTCCGCCCCTGCCGCCAACATGGCCGACACATCATCGCCCAGGCGGGCAAAATCGGCCGATAAAATAGAAGGGGCAATCATGAGCGGTTGTTTCATGGGCGTATTAAAGCATTATCTCTTCTGTGCTGCCAAATGCTCACGATAGGTGCGGGTAAACGTGTGGGCCCCACCATTCGGATGGGCCACAAAAAAAAGGTAGCGGGTGACATCTGGCCATACGGCCGCTTTAAACGCGGCGAGCCCCGGTGATGAGATGGGGGTGGGGGGCAACCCAACATGACGGTAGGTATTGTAAGGAGAGGCCACTTTTAGGTCTTTGTATAACACAATTTTTTTCCAATCCAGTCCCAATGCGTACAATACGGTGGGATCGGACGCCAATGGCATGTTAATGGCCAGGCGATTGTGAAACACACTGGCTATGGTGGGCATTTCAGCCTGGTTCCCGGCTTCTTTTTCAATCATGGACGCCATCACCAACGCGGAATAAAAATCCAATTGGGTATTGGGTGATACCTGTTGCCAATAGGTAATAATGGTCGACTCAAACCGTTTGATCATCGTACGGGTCATCATGGGATCCGAGGCCATCGGAGGGAATAGATATGTATCCGGAAACAATACCCCCTCTAAATTGGTGGTGGGAACCATGGCCAACCATGGGTGATGCTCCAACAAGTCCCATTTGGCCTGGTATGTGACATACGCCGTGAAGCGATCGGCTTGGGTCAGCTTTTTTTCTTCTAATAACCGGGCAATTTGTTGCAATGATTGCCCTTCTTTGATGGTGATGCGTACCAGTCGGCTGTAAGGAGTGGCTTCGGTCAACACTCGAAACACCGACATAAAATCAAAATGAGGGCTCATGTTATAGTAGCCCGACCAAATGAAGCGTTCTTTTCTCATGAGTTTGGCGTATACCCAAAACAATGTGGCGTGTCGAATGATGCCTTGTTGCGATAATTGCTGGCCAATGGTCCGGGTACTGGTGCCTGGGGCAATGTATACCGTTTTAAACTGAGGAACCTGCGACACGGGACG
>RGUG01000067.1 GCA_010027915.1 bacterium
CGACGGTATCGACGTTGGTGGTAACGGGTAATGCGAGTGTGACCGGGAATCTTAATGTGACGGGGAACACAGCGATAACGGGCACCTTGGGCGTGACGGGAATCACGAGCTTGGGCACAGCGGAGATGAATGCTGCACGAGCGAACAGTTTGGCGGTGACCAATAATGCCAGCGTGGGTGGTAACTTGGGCGTAACAGGTAATCTGGTGGTGGCGGGAGATGTCACCGTTAACGGGACATTGCGATTTGGGCCTGGTGGGACGGTGGCGTTACCCGAGGCGGCGATTACGGCGGGAACATTCGGTAGCACGACGGTAACGGGTGTGGCGAGTATCCAAACCTTGTCGGTAACGGGCGATGCGACGATACGGGGTGTGTCGACGGTATCGACGTTGGTGGTAACGGGCAATGCGAGCGTATCGGGCAACTTAATGGTAACGGGCAATACGAGCGTGGTGGGCACCTTGGGCGTGACGGGAATCACGACATTGGGCACAGCGGAGATCAATGCCGCCCGAGCGAATAGTTTGGCGGTAACCGGGAATCTCAATGTAAGTGGGAATACAAGGGTATCCGGGCGGTTACTGATTGGTGATTTATCACTGTTCCCTAATAAGAATGCTTACACACCAGGATTTTCTTCATCCACACGTCATGAGATTATCGGCCAGATTCGGTTGCAATTCCCCACTACCAATAAGAGTGATCTTAGTGCATCCGTACCATCGCCTGGTGTTTATGTGTCTTATTCTTATTCTAATTCTAATTACCCGCTTTTCAGTATTCCGTCTACCTCTCTCACCGTTAATTCACCCGGATACATCAAGGGGCATTTAGGCTCACTTCAGATCGTATTGAGCCAAACCAATTCTCCTACCACTAATTTATTAGAAATGGCGTATGCTGGTCCTACGGAGGGGTATTATGAGGGGAGTGCCACTTTTACTCCCATTCGTCCAGTTATTATCATGCCCTCATTCACGGGAGCGGGGGTAGATAAGATGCAGAACAAACGCCCCATATTTTTGGGTGATGTTTCCGGAAACCTTATCGCCTTTGCCGGTGATTTTGCTGAGCGGCTGGGACATCGAGATAGTCAAATGGTGGTACCAAAAGGGTGCGTGGTGGGGGTGAAAAATGGGCGGATATCGTTGGATACCCACGATGCCGATCGTGTGATGGTGGTTAGTTTTCAGTATGCGGTGCTGGGTGTGTACGATCCGGCAGAGCTCAATGGGGATCACAGCCCGGTGGCATTTGTTGGTCAGGTGGCAACCCAAATCAGGGGCCCCGTTCAAGCGGGTGACATTGTGCTGGCAAGTGGGAACAATGATGGGGTAGCCGTGGCACGACCCCTTTCACAACTAACCCCAAATGATATTCCCCGTGCCATTGGTCAAGCTTGGGAGGGCAATGCCAATGAGGGGGTCAAATTGGTGCGGGTGGCCATTCTGCCACTTAACCTCGAAACGGAGTTGCTCAAAAAACAAGCGGCAGAGATCGATGCCCTCAAGGCATCGGTTGAGTCGCTCCGCCAGGCGGTCCAAGCCCTGCAACCCACACGATAACAGGGGGTGCGTGATACCCTCCCCAACCAAAGGGTGAGGGTATCGTTGGGGGGGGCACTCACCATCGCACAAGACCGCCATTGACCATCATGATGCCTCATGACAAAAAGGGGATGATGGCGTGAGAGGTTTTTTTGAGCATGCGGTGTGTTGGGTCCTGACCCATTACCCACGCCGATCACTCACGCCATCGCATGCCCGATGCCAGGTACACCATGACCAATATGAATACCCACAATGACCAGCCAATTGTCGATGGGCAGGCCCCCCCCGCATCCCCACCACATGGGATGAGGGCAACTGATGCAACGATTGTTTCTTATCCTATTATTCAAATCGGTTTACTAGATATTGATTCTTTTTTATGGGTGGTTTACTCTTGGAAGGTAAGTGAGAGGGGTCGTGGGCTGAGTGGGGATGAAGGAAAGGAGCGATCATGAAAATTGCCAATTCAGTACTTGATTTAATTGGAAACACCCCATTGGTGCGTCTCAATCGTGTGGCCAATGGACTCGGGGCCACGGTGTTGGGTAAGTGTGAGTTTATGAACCCATGTTCGTCAGTCAAAGATCGGCCTGGTTTGGCGATGATTACGGCTGCGGAGGAAGCGGGCTTGTTGCATGCTCAGTCGGTGATTGTGGAGCCTACCAGTGGGAATACCGGTATTGCGTTGGCCTTGGCCTGTGCGGTGAAGGGGTATCGGGTTATTTTAACCATGCCAGAGTCCATGAGTATAGAACGACGGGCCATGCTCAAAGCGTTTGGGGCCGAACTCGAATTAACCCCTGCCCATTTGGGTATGAAAGGGGCCATTCAGCGGGCACAAGAATTAGCCAATTCGTTACCTGATGCCTTTATTCCCCATCAATTTAATAACCCTGCCAACCCAGACATTCACCGTCGCACCACTGCCCAAGAAATTTGGCGTGATACCGAAGGTCAGGTGGACGCCATTGTGGCTGGCGTCGGAACAGGGGGGACGATTTCGGGTGTGGCACGTTTTATTAAGTCACAAAAACCATCGTTTAAAGCCATTGCGGTCGAACCGGCTGACTCTCCCGTGTTATCGGGTGGTGACCCAGGACCCCACATGATTCAGGGAATAGGGGCCGGGTTTATTCCTCAAAACCTCGACCAATCGCTGGTAGATGAAGTGGTGCAAGTGACCAATGATGAGGCCCTCGACATGGGTCGTCGATTGGCCCGAGAAGAAGGCTTAATGGTGGGAATTTCTGCAGGGGCCAATGTGGTGGCGGCCTTGCGGGTGGCCGCACGACCTGAATTCAACGGCAAAACCATTGTGACCATCTTGTGTGATGTGGGGGAACGGTATTTGAGCACCGTTATGTTTAAGTAAGGAGTCATGTGATGAATGTCACCATTAATGGACACGTTGAAGTAATCCCAGATGGGCTAACGGTACTGGGGGTGTTGTCTCACAAGAAAGTTGAGATGCCGGATATGGTGTCGGTGGAACTGAACGGGGATATTCTCGATCGCACGGCATTTGAAACCACGGGTCTTCATGAGGGAGATACAGTGGAATTTTTATATTTTATGGGTGGGGGACAATGACGTGGGGATTTGAAACAAAGGCCATTCATGCCGGTTGCCAGACACAGGGAAACGGCGTTCCCACTGCGGTGCCCATTATTCAAAGTGCCTCTTTTTCGTATGATACGGCCGCGGACTTGGAAGATGTCTTTGCCGGCCGTCAGCTAGGTCATGTGTATTCACGTATTTCCAATCCCACCGTTGCCGCCTTAGAAGCACGATATGTGCAGCTAGAAAACGGCTTGGCAGGTGCGGCGTATTCATCGGGTATGGCGGCCATTGTGGCGGTGGTTGAAACCCTGTGCGAATCCGGCGATCACATGGTGGCCTCTTCGGGGTTGTTTGGGGGGACATTGACGTTATTTGATGAGGTGCTCAGTCGGCGTGGGATAGGGGTCACATGGGTAGAGGGTCGCGATAAAGGGGCATGGGAATCGGCGTGTCAAGACCGGACCCGGTTGTTCTTTGTCGAATCGATTTCCAATCCCAAATTGGATGTGGCCGATATACCAGCCTTGTCATCGTTGGCCGCATCACGGGGGGTTCCGTTGGTGGTGGACAACACACTGACCACCCCTTATTTGGCCTCGTTGCGTCAGATGGGGGCCCATGTGTCGGTCAACTGCATGGGCAAGTATGTATCAGGAACCGGGGGGACCATTGGCGGAATCGCAGTGGATTTGGGGACATTTGACTGGACCTGCTCACATGCCCCATTGGTGAAACAATCAGTTAAACGATTTGGGGCTTATGGGTTTATGGCGGCAATGAAGAAAGGTGTGACCACCCATACGGGGTCATGTTTATCTCCCATGAACGCCCATTTGATCATGTTGGGGATGGAATCGTTGGCATTGCGCATGCAGCGGCATTGTGACAATGCCTTGGGTTTGGCCGTGGCATTGTCAGAGCATCCCCTCATTCAATCGGTGACCTATCCTGGCCTCTCCCTTCATCCCGACGCAGACACCATCGGCACTTGGTACGGGGGGCGGGGCGGGGCCATTGTGACGTGTCAAACCGCATCCAAGTCAGATGCCTTTGCTCTCATTGATTCATTACAATTGGTCCGTCGGGCGTCTAATTTGGGTGATGCCAAAACCTTGATTATCCATCCTGCGAGTACCATTTATCGTGAGGCGAGCCCTGAACGCCGTGCCATGGCAGGGGTGTATGATGGAACAGTGAGGGTGTCGGTGGGAATTGAAACACTAGACGATTTAATTGGTGATTTTTTTAGGAGTGCATAACCATGTTACGCGATGATCAAATTGAACGCTATTCTCGCCACATTATTTTAGCTGATGTGGGGGGGAAGGGTCAGGAAAAAATAGTACAAGCACGCATTTTGATCATTGGGGCAGGTGGCTTGGGTGCTCCGATCGCCTTGTAT
Organism: bacterium; assembly: GCA_010027915.1. The sequence goes on from RGUG01000067.1 coordinate 4,516, forward strand.
TTGGCAGCCGCTGGGGTGGGGACATTGGGAATAGTAGATGGGGATTGTGTGGATCTGACCAATTTGCAGCGTCAGGTCATTCATTTTACCCCTGACATTGGCAAAGCAAAGGTGCAATCGGCTACCGAAAAAATTCGAGCGATGAATCCCGATGTGAGGGTCATACCCATTCAGGACATGGTGCATAGTGGGAACATTCGGGACTTGATTCGCGAATACGACATGGTGGTGGATGGCACCGACAATTTTGCGGCCAAATTTTTGATCAACGATGCGTGTGTGATGGAAAAAAAGCCCTTTTCTCATGGTGGTATTTTACGATTTGATGGGCAAACCATGACGGTGTTGCCTGGCCAATCGGCCTGTTATCGGTGTGTGTTTAAAGCCCCACCACCCAAAAATGCGGTACCCACTTGCTCGCAAGCGGGGGTGTTGGGGGCCGTGGCGGGTATGTTGGGCACCATTCAAGCCGCAGAAGTGCTCAAATGGATCACGGGGGTAGGGGACTTATTAACCGATCGATTGTTAACATTCAATGCCAAAACCATGACCTTTCGGCAAGTGACCGTTCGTCGTCAAGCCCGTTGCCCGATTTGTTCTGCCACCCCTAGCATCACCGAATTGGTGGATGAAGAAGGCCCTGTATGCGACCTGAAGTAGTGAAAATAGCACGCGATCAGTACCAGCACATGATCGATGATTGTGTGGCCCGAGCCCCGATTGAGGCGTGTGGGTATTTGGGTGGCCATGACGGCCTGATCACCCATTGTTTTCCCATGGTCAATCACGATCACGCCACCGATCATTTTACATTTGATCCAAAAGAACAATTTGAGGTGTTAAAAAAAGCCCGTGCGGCAGGGATTCAATTGATGGGGGTTTATCATTCCCATCCCGAAACACCGGCCCGCTTATCGGCCGAAGATTTACGTCTGTTTTCTGATCCCCATATGCAGTATTGGATTGTATCCTTGTGTGAGGAGACCCCCCAGGTGGGGGTGTTTCGGATACAAAAAGCCACCCATCAAGTGGATATTTCGGTGTGGTCGATTGTCATTACATGAGTTGTATGCGACCTTAAAATCGGCCTTAACAGCGGAAGGGTTCGTGGTCAACCCGCATCGTGATATCCAATACGGCATCCAATTTTTGGTGTTTTGGGGTCAGCAAAATGGGTTGGTGCGGGTGTATGATGGCAAAAAAGGCCGTCGCCTCGATTTGTCTCAAGTGGGAGACCCGTCACTGGCCGACAAGCTCGAGCGGGTGTTTGAACAGGTCACTCACATCACCCCGACCCCCCGTGCGGTGTCGGTCGGGCCGTTGGTGAGGCCCCAATCCACGGGTGACCCGGACACCTTGATTGGGGTTGATGAATCAGGCAAAGGGGATTACTTCGGTCCGCTGGTGATTGCCGGGGTGTATGTGGATGCGGAGCGCACGGCGTATTTACGCACCCTGGGTGTGAAAGACAGCAAGGCATTATCCGAACCGGCTATTTTGATGATGGAAGAAAAAATACGGGCGGCATGTCCGCATTCGGTGGTGGTGCTCAATAATTTGGTATACAACGATGTGTATGAAAAGTTTCCCAACCTCAACCAGGTGTTGGCATGGGGTCATGGTCGGGTCATTGAAAATATGTTGTCTCAGGTGAAAGCCACCCATGCCCTGTGTGATCAGTTTGGACACCACACCTTGATTCAATCGGCGTTGCTGATGCGAGGTATTGACATCACCTTGTTACAACGACCCCGTGCCGAGGATAACATGGGGGTGGCCGCCGCCAGTGTGTTGGCCAGGGCGGCGTTTTTGTATGCCATGGCGGGATTGGCCGAGACGTTTCAGATGGTGTTTCCTCGTGGGGCCAGTGCGGCCGTCAAAGAAGCAAGGGAACGGTTTTTGTCCCAGTTTGGGCAAGAGCGTTTGGTCCATGTGGCCAAATGTCATTTTAAATTGAGGTGAGTGAAGTATGTTAAGCGTACCAGTATCCATTGGTGAAGTGATTGATAAGGTCACCATTTTAGAAATCAAATTGACTCAGATTACCGACCCGGCCAAGCGTGGCAATATACAATTTGAGCATGACGCGTTGTGTCAGGTATTACACGCATCCGGGGTATTAACCGACGAGGTATTGACCTTAAAAGCCTCATTAAAGGCCATCAATGAAACATTATGGACCATTGAAGATGATATTCGGGCGTGCGAGCGTCGCCACGTATTTGACGATTCGTTTATTCAATTGGCCCGGTCGGTGTATCATACCAACGACCAACGGGCGGCGGTAAAGCGGGCCATCAATGAGATAACCCAGTCAAACATGATGGAAGAAAAGTCATACCAAGCGTACTAACCGTCTTGAATACGTCACCACCCCAGACAATGGCGTGTGGGGTAGGGTGCCCCTTTGTGGGCCCCACCTGATTGCTACTCGTTCATGGCATGATGCGGGGGAGGTGAGGACCATGGGAATCGATCAT
>RGUG01000068.1 GCA_010027915.1 bacterium
AATCAAAAGTCGGGTCCTTGGTTCATTATACCGATCTTCGAGCGGATGCCCGTGCCATTGAGGCATTGTATCAGCAACAAGGGTATGTGTTGGCCAAGGTCAAGCAATTTATCTGGCCGTCATCCAACGGCGGGGCATTGGGGTTTGAAGTGGATGAAGGCGTCATTGAACGGGTGGAAGTCACCGGCAATCTTCAAACCAAATCGTATGTCATTACCCGTGAATTGCTGTCCCAACCCGGGATGATCGTCAACATCAAACGAGTGGGTGAAGACATGCGCCGTGTGTACAACCTGGGCTACTTTACGGGTATTCAGCCCGACATGATCGACCCGATAACCTGGCAATTATACACCGGCGAATCGATACAGGGGCATGTTTTACGGTTTAAAGTGGATGAAAAACCATCCAATACCACCTTAACGGCAGGGGCCAGCTACAGTGCGGTGATAGGGTTAACTGGTACCCTGAGTGCCCATTTGGATAACTTATTTGGCACCGGCCAATTGGTGGATACCCAATTACAAGTGGGTCGTGCCACCACCATTCAGTTCAAATATTTTAATCCTTGGATGTGGGATGGCCGGCGTTCGTTTATGGCCCGGGTATGGAATCGCACCGGTTCGGTGGATCAATTCATGCTCAATAGCAGCACGGTGACCTTTCGTGATGAGCAAGCCTTTGGATTCGATGTGATGTTTGGCATTCCCATGTCGTATGAACTCAACCTTACCCATACCTTGAAGGTTGAGAATGTCTATTTGCCCGGATACGATTTGCGGTATTCATTGCAAACCTACCGGTTTGGTATGTCATACGACACCCGAGATGTGCGGTTTAACCCCCTGAATGGGCAGTATGTTTTTGGTAGTTTTGAATTTGCCTTGCCGTTGGCCGACACGTCCCTTGATTTTTTGCGCTTGGATATGGAATGGCGGTCTTTTTTTCAAACCTTTGACAAGCAGACCATTGCCTTTCGTACCAGTATGGGGGCCCTGTTTGGGTCACGCATTGGTGACTCGCGATTGTTTGCCCGGGAGTATTACCGGGTGGGCGGGACGTATACGGTGAGGGGTTGGAATGACTTTAGTCCGTTTGCCATTGGGGCCAAACAATGGTTGGCCTCACTAGAGTACCGATGGCAGCTTCATGACATGTTGCAAGTGGTGGCCTTTATTGACACGGGGTATGCCACCAATGATAACCCCTTTAATTGGTCGGCTTTCCGAATCGGAAAAGGGGTGGGGATTCGCTTGAATGTGCCCGCATTGGGTCCCCTTCGGTTGGATTGGGCCATGGGAGATGGGGGTGACTCAGTGGTTCATTTTAGTATGGGGCATGCATTTTAGGAGGGTAGGATGAGTCGGTTAAGTCGATGGGTCGTTGGCATATGGATGGTTGGATGTGGTGCGTTGATGGCCAATGACGAGGTCAAGTATTTTGACATTGATCAGGTGGTGGATACGTCTTGGGGCAAACTGATATCGGTATATGATCAGCCCACTTTGCAACGGATGACCTTTGAATCGGATACCGCCATTACGGTTCTTCAACTGGGGCTAACCTGGGACAACAAAGAAAATACCTATCGACCATCGGTGAAACAAGTCATCACCCTTAAAAAACGATCTGGATCTCTCACGTCCCCCTAATGTTGTCCCAACGGTTGGCCCGTCTTCATGCTGAAGGGTTGGTCCGACAGGTTCGTCCGTCTCACCCCATCCCTGCCCACCGGATGACCGAACGAGATGGGATGGCCTGCGTCTCGTTTGCCAGCAACGATTATTTGGGCCTATCAGCCGAATACCCAACGGATACACCTGTGCAAGGGGGGGCCACGGGATCGCGATTGCTTAGTGGGGCGTTTCCTTCCTTATTATCGTTTGAATCGGCGTTTGCCCGCTGGCTTGGGTATGAGACTGCTTTGATGGGCCCGTCGGGCTATCAGGTGAATGTGGGGGTGTTGTCTTCGATCATGACACCTGCTGACGTGGTATTGGTGGACAAGTCTATTCATGCCAGCTTGTGGGATGGCATACGATTGTCGGGGGCCCAGGTGGTTCGCTTTCCACATGGCCAGGTCGATGCCTTGGCCAAGCGGTTGCGTGACCATCGTCACAAAGGCCAGATGGCATGGCTGGTGGTGGAAGCCCTGTATTCAATGGATGGGGATTGGGCCCCGTTACCTGACATGGTGGCCTTGGCGAAAGCCCATGGGTGTGGGTGGTGGTCGATGAAGCCCACTCATTGGGGATTGTGGGTCCCGAAGGCCGGGGATGGGTGGCCGCTCATGGGCTACAGTCACAGGTGGATATTTGGTTGGGGGCCTTTGGCAAGGCATGGGGCAGTGCGGGTGGCATGGTGGCGACCAGCACCGACTGGATGACATGGCTCCAGTCAACGGCCCGGTCGCTGATGTTTTCGACGGCTCCCTTTCCCGGCATGGTGGCACGAAACCATGAGATACTCACTCGCATGCCCCACTTGGATGAGCGTCGGCGTCAGTTGCTGGCCAATAGCCATCTGGCGGGTGGGAGCCAGGGTTCCCCGATTGTCTCGTTGCCTCAACCGTCGGTAGCGGCGGCCCAGGCCTTGGCGGCCCGCCTGTGGGACCATCGGTTGTGGGTGCCGGTGATTCAATACCCCACCGTGCCCCATGGCCGTCCTCGTTTGCGCCTGTCACTGTCTGCGTGCCATGACCCGGCGGATATTCAGCGGGTGATGACCCTGTGTCAGGAGGTGGGATAAGATGGGTCCCATGATGACCGAATGGTCAGGTAAAGGGTCGGGTATGGTGGTGTGTTTGGGTTGGGGCATGGTGGCCGATCAAGTGCGCCCCATATTGGGTGGATGGAAGGCCTTGGTGGTAGGGGTTCAGCACCCCACTGAGTGGGCCGAAGTGGCACGCCAATTCCCTTTGGGGTGGCCGCAAGTGGGTATTTCCTGGGGCGTGCATGGCATGACCCAGCCGGGATGGGTCATTGCGGGGGCTTATTCGGTTCCCCATTCGGGGGTGTTGCGCTTGTTTGACCGTGACCCTGATCGCTTTATGGCTCGCTTTTGGGAGGGGTATCCCCCCCATCCCCCTGTACCGATGGACACGCTCCGGGAAGGATTGCGTTGGTTACAGTCCGCTGAGGTGCCCCCTACTGTGTCGCATCGATGTTGGTGGCATGGGTCAGAGGATCGGGTCATCCCACTGGAACGGGCCACCCAGTGGGCCACTGCCATGGGTACCCCGATAGCGGTGATGCCCCATACCACCCATTTGTCTTGGTTGCGTCATGACCGGGGAGACTGGTATACCCAGTTGTCCACTTTTTTGTGTCACGCTGATTCGGGGTGTCCATGAAGGCAGCGGATGAATGGTTAAAAACCGTGGATACCCCTCCCCCGGTGTTAATGGTGGTGGGGCCCACTGCGGTTGGCAAGTCAGCCTTTGCCATGGCGGTTGCCCGTGCGTGGTCGGCGTCGATTATTTCGGCCGATGCGTTTCAGGTGTATCGGGGGTTGGATATTGGCACGGCCAAAGTACCCCTTTTGGATCGCCTGGATCCACCGCATTATTTAATTGATCATTGTGAGCCCACCGATTCTTATACCCTGGCAGATTATGTCACGGCTTGTCGAGGATTGCTGGCTCAAACCCACCGACCATGGGTGATTTGTGGGGGGACGGGGTTGTATGCCAAGGCCATTTTGTATAACTATCAACTGTCACCCCCCAGTTGTCATCGCGAGTCCTTAATGGCACGGTATCAGCGTGAAGGGTTGGCCCCCCTTTGGCAGCAATTGCTGGCATTGGACCCCGAGGTCGCCCATCGAATCGATGCCCACAACCCCCGCCGGGTTATGCGTGCGTTGGATGTGGCCTTGCAAGGCCATTTGTCCCCCCGGGTTATGGCCGATGCATCACCCCGACCGGATATTCGGGTGGTGGTGTTACATGCTCCACTTGATGTGTTGCACCATCGTATTGATGAACGGGTTCGCACCATGTTGGATAAGGGGTTGGTTGATGAGGTTCAGGGCTTAATAGCGGCAGGGGTTTCGCCAACCGGGCCTTCGTTTCAAGCAATTGGTTACAAAGAGACAGCCCAGTGGTTACGTGATAACATGCGATCCCTTCATGAATTGGAGTCAACCTTGATGAGTAAAACCAAACAATTTGCCAAACGACAACGGACGTGGTTCAACCCCTTGAAGTGGGCCGAATGGGTCACGGTATGATGCCAGGCTTATGAGTGGGTGGGGTCGTGGGATATGGGCGTCGGTTGGGGATGATGGGCGGATGCTTGGCCGGCCGGCTGGTTTTACTTGTGAGGGGGTTTAACTCATGCTATCCGGTGGAATGGGTCAGTCCATGAGCACTTGGCTATCACCAGTATGGTGGGGACGGTTGCGCATGATGGCCTTGGTTGGGTTTGGTGCCGTGGTGTTTACGTTGGTGGTGATGTCATCCCACTGGTCCCGGCGGGTGTCGTTAACCCAGGGCAAGGTGTCAGATGTGACCATTTTTAGTCCCCGGGACATTGCGTACCAATCGGAACGGGATCACAATGAGTATCGTTTATTGCTCAAACGACGCATGGCCATGGTGGATCGCATTTACACCGTTGACCCGGTCATCAATGAACAAATGGTGGATGAGTTGGATGCGTTGTTTGGACAATTGCGGTTGGCCCACCAATCCACCCTTCGGGGTCGACCCCGGACCCTACCGTTTGCTGTGCCCGAGGCGATACGGCAAGATGTCAATCAAATTGACTTGATCGAACGGGTGACGGTGAGATGGTTGGGGGAGATCATTGCACGTGGGATCAAACCCCCTGATTTATCACGTATCCAACAAGACATTCGGTTAAAACCGCCGCAAGAATTGACGCCCGATCAGTCAGAGGTGGCCATCTCATTGTTGCTGAGTGTGTTAAAACCCAATGTGACCTACAACGACATGCTGACCCAAGTGGCCCAACAGCGAGAGGCGGCTTCAGTTCGGCCCCTTACCTCTCAAGTGCGACGGGGGGATTTAATTGTCATGAGAGGCGAGGTGGTGTCGGGCGATGATGTGGCCATCCTCACGGCGTTGGGGATGATGGGTGCACAAGTGCATTGGATCAAATTGCTGGGCACTGTTGCGGTGGTGACCATTTTTATGGTGTTAGTGGATCGGTTTGTCTATTTTTTTGTGCGTCGTATTTATTTTCAAACCAAATATTATGTGTTGCTGGGGTTGATTAGTTTTATTGTATTGGGAATGGCCCGGCTAACCGAAGAAATTCATTGGGTTAGCCGTGGGATTGAAGGGTATTTTTGTATTCCCATTGCCGTGGCGGCCATGATGGTGGGGTTGTTAATTACCCCTAACTTATCTTTGATGATGTGTGTGTTGTTGGGGTTGTTGATTTCGATGTCGTATGAGTTTAACGAACTGGTTTTTTTGTATTTGTTTGTGTCATCGGCCGTGTCTACCTTTGCGATTTACAAGCGATACAGCCGATCCCAACTGATGGTGTCTGGTTATTGGGTGGGGGTATGCAATGCGGGATTGGTGGTGATTGTGGGGTTGCTGACGGCCCATTATGACCCGTTGTGGTATTTGGCCAACATGTTGGTGGCCTTTATTGCAGGGGTGGGCTCTTCGATGGTGACCTTGGCGTCATTGCCTTATATCGAAGGACTGTTTGGGATTACCACCCAGCAAACCTTGCTTGAATTTTCGAATCTTAACCACCCATTGTTACATCGGTTGCTCATGACGGCCCCTGGTACTTATCAACATTCATTGATGGTGGCCAATTTGTCGGAAGCCGCAGCCGAAGCCATTCACGCCGATGCGGTATTGTGTCGGGTGGGGGCCTATTATCATGATGTGGGCAAAATGAAACGGCCCCTTTTTTTTAGTGAAAACCAGGTGGTCGGGGACAATCCCCATACCTCGTTATCGCCGCGATTAAGCAAGTTGATTGTGGCGGCCCATCCCAAAGATGGGGTTGAATTGGCCAGCAAATACCGCTTGCCGTTGGTGATCAAAGATTTTATGTTGCAGCATCATGGCACCTCGGTGGTGTCTTTTTTCTATAACCAAGCGATGGTCACCGAAGAGGATGTCGAGGAAGTCAACATTGAAGAGTTTCGGTATGCCGGTCCCAAACCCCAGTTCAAAGAAGCGGGCATTGTGATGCTGGCGGATAGCGTTGAAGCGGCGGTTAAATCCATCGAAAAACCAACCCCACATAAAATTGAGGCCATGGTGGACCGTATTTTTCAAGAAAAAATCGAAGACCATCAATTGGCTGAGTGTCCCCTTTCTCTGTTGGAACTGGATCGTATCAAAGATGCGTTTTTACGTGTTTTTAAGGGGGTTTATCATTATCGTGTGGATTACAAAGAAGAACTAGAGGCCATTCGTGAGGCCCATGACAAGAAAAAACACAAATGACGATTCAACTGAATGGTCGTGTCAAGGTGGGGTTTCATGTGGTGACATGGTTGACGAAAGCCTGTGCCTACTTGGCATTGCCAACCCCTGTGTTAGAAGTGACCTTTTTGTCTCGTTCGGCCATGAAGGCGTTGAATGCCCGGGTTTTGGGTCATGACTATGCCACCGATATTATCACCTTTGATTTATCCGATGGGGATGGGTGGTCGGCGGAATTGTATGTGTGCATGCCGATTGTTCGGGTGCATGCCACTCAACACGGTGTGTCCGCTGAGCACGAATTACAATTTGTACTGGCCCATGGTTTGTTGCATACCCAAGGGTATCAGGACGATACCCCCCTCCAGCGTGAGGCCATGTTTCAGGCCCAGTATCAACTGATGGCGGCTGTCCATGCGTAAGTGGGTGGTGACGCGTTGCCACCGCTTGGGGCAAGCCTGTCAGGGGCTGAGGTGGGCATGGTCCCGTGAGGTGCACCTTCGCATTCA
>RGUG01000069.1 GCA_010027915.1 bacterium
GCCACAATGGCCCCCCAAACCGCCACCCATGGGCGCCAGTTTTCTTTCATCGAAGGGTGGCCCAGGCATCCAAGGCCCGTTGTCGGGCGGTGGCATGATCCACCATGGGTCGGGGATACCCCGGCACACCGTCAGGGTCATGTATCCTATCCGATGACAAATGAGCCAATTCAGGCACCCATTGCCGAATATAACGACCTTGCGGATCAAATTTTTTACTTTGTAAAAAGGGATTAAACACCCTGAAGTAAGGGGCTGCATCCACCCCACAACCGGCCACCCACTGCCACCCCAATGTGTTGTTGGGTAAATCCGCATCGATGAGGGTGTCCCAAAACCAGGCCGCCCCTTCCTGCCAAGGCATGAGCAAATGCTTCACCAAAAAAGACGCCACTACCATGCGAACCCGGTTGTGCATCCAACCCGTTTGCCATAATTCTCGCATGCCCGCATCCACCAATGGGTACCCGGTTTGACCCGAGGTCCACCGCTGAAATGTGTCAGCATCAAACGACCAGGGAAAGCGTTCAAAGGATGGCTGAAGGGGGGTATCGACCAATTGCGGGGCCCCTTCCAGGGTGTGATACGCAAACTCACGCCACCCCACTTGGGATAAAAACGTCGGGGCCTGTGCCAACGATACCGAATGCCACACCTCACGGGGTGACACCACCCCCAACGCCAAATACGGAGACAAACAAGACGTTGAAACCCTCGAGGGGGTATTCCGATGGAGCCCGTAAGCAGACGCTTGGGGCAAAAAGCGGGACAACAAGGCCAGGGCACCCTCACGTCCTGGCACCCAATCAAACCCCAAATCCCAGGGCACATGGGGTTTGAGTCCCAACGATGAGAGGGTGGCAGTGGGAATTGGCGGGGCAGGGTCCACCGGACGGTCGGGAAGTGGCAAGGGAACCTCAAGGGTTTGTAACCGCTTCCAAAACGGCGTGAACACCCGAAACGGGGTCCCGTCGGCTTTGTATTGCTCGAAAGGTTCGGTTAAACGCAAGGCATTCACCCGGTGATACAACACCCCGCACTTAGCCAAGTGATCCGCCAGTTGCTGGTCCCACTTTACATGCTGGGGATGGGGGTCATCGGCCACCACCACCGCAGTGGCGGACAAGGCCGTCACCCATTGGGGAATCACCGTGAGCGGATCCCCTTTCGCCAATAACAACTGGGCCTGCCGGGCACCCAGATCGGCAGACAAGGCCGCCAGGGTGCCATGCAACCAGGACCGTTGGGCCGCCCCCATGGCCCACGGGTAATCAGGGGAAGGAACCACATACCCAAATGCCACCGGGCCACGAGAGGACGCCCAATGAATACCTGGATGGTCCGTCAAGCGACAATCCCGACGAAACCAAACCAGGGTGGTCATTTGGCCGCCAGTGCCTGCTCAATGGCTCGAATCAATGAGGCATCTTGGGGGGTCACCCCACTACCAAATCGTGCCACCACTTGACCCTGCCGATTGACTAAAAATTTATTAAAATTCCAGCTAATATTCCCTGCAAAATCAGGGTTTTTTTCTTTGTTGGTAAGATACACAAAGACAGGATTGGCCTCTTTACCCCTTACCCTGCTTTTTTTAAACAACGGAAAGGTCACATCATATTGGGTCCGACAAAACGTGGCAATCTCGTCATCGGTCCCGGGCTCTTGCATCAAAAAATCATTGGATGGAAACCCCATCACCACCAACCCCTTGTCTTTGTAGGTACGATACAGCGATTCTAAGCCCGCATATTGCGACGTGTAGCCACACTTGGATGCCACATTGACAATCAACAACACCTTGCCTTTGTAGGCATTCCAATTGGTCTTGTCCCCCCCATTGGGATACAAAGGGGTATCATATAAACGAGCGGGTACAGCAGCCTGTACATCACGCGACCACCATGCCCCCACTCCCACTCCCACTGCCACTGCCACCAACAAGCCAGACCACACCATCAGTTTCATTCAAAACCCTCCTTATTTGAGACGGGATAACAATGCCACACATTCAATATGGATGGTGTGAGGGAACATGTCAAATGGGTCAATTGACACACAACGATAATGGGCAGACAAGCCCCTCAGATCACGGGCCAGGGTGGCCACATCGCACGACACCATCAGCACCCACTCCGGGGAATGACGGTGCAAGGCAGCCAATAAGCCCGTTGACAACCCTTTGCGAGGAGGATCCAGAATCACCATGTCTGGCACCCCTGATAACGTCACCCATTCGGTGTACAAATCAGCCGCATCGCCCACCCCCCACCCCACACCCTCACAATGGGTTTGTTGGGCATTCAAACGGGCCCAGTCAATGGCAACCGGGTCCCATTCACCGATATTCACAACCGCCCCTTTTTGGGCGGCCAGCAACCCAAATCCCCCAACCCCGGCATACAAATCCCAAACCGAACGGGGTGCACACGTGTCCAGGTGACGTCCCACCAATGCCATGATGCGTTCATATTGAACCGGGTTGACCTGAAAAAACGAGGTAGCCAAAACCGATAATGACAACCCATGAACCGAATGGGTGAGACTTAACTCCCCCCAAATAGGGGTCAATTCCCCTTCTATCATGCGATTGGAATCGCTGGTATGGGTCATCCAGCCAATGCCGGTGATACCCTGAATGGCCGTTAACGGCCACCAAATCGATGGGTCTTCAAGGGGGACACGGCCCATCAACACCACCACACAGTGGGTATCCGAATGACGCAACAGCACCCCACGCAAGGACCCCGTATGGGCGATTTCGTCATACCCCGTTATCCCGTGGGCCGCCATGATGGATCGAATCACGGTCAACACGTGGGTCAACCGAGGGTCTTGAATGGCACACGTGGTCAGGGGCACAACCTGATGGCTCCCGATATGATAAAACCCCATGCCAGATGAATGAATGGGCACCATCGCTTTGTTTCGGTAACCCCAAGGCGAGGCCATGCCCACAATGGGTGCGATGCTAGCACCCGTAAACCCCAGCAAACGGTTAACCCGCCGTTGCTTTAATGCCAACTGGGCCGGCATGGACAAGGCTTGCAATTGACACCCCCCACATCGACCCACCAAGTCACACCGTGGGGTCACCCGATCAGGCGACGGGTGAACACACGAAAGTGATTCCCCTTTGGCATATCGGGGATAACAGTGGGTAATACGTGCCGTCACGGTATCACCCGGCAAGGCCCCCGTTACAAAAACCGTGACCCCTTGATAGCGGCCAATCCCCTCACCCGTCGACCCCACATCATCAATGGATAGGGTCAGCTGATCCCCCACCTGAAACGGGATTAGGTGAGAAGGTGACACAACAACGCCTTTTGGGCATGCTTTCGATTTTCTGCCTGATCAAGCACAATCGATTGGCGACCATCCAATACATCAGCCGTCACTTCCATGCCCCGATGGGCCGGCAAACAATGCATAAACACCGCATGAGCGGGGGCCTTGGCCATCCATTCAGCAGACACTTGATAAGACATAAAAGTAGCCATGCGGGCCTCGGATTGGTCTTCTTGCCCCATTGACACCCACGTATCGGTATAGACCGCGTCAGCCCATGCAAACGCCTCGTCGCTCATCGTGTGAGACAGGCTCACCCGATCGCCTGCCGCCGCCAGAATGGCCGGATCCGGGGCATGATGCGGGGGGGTAATGACCCGCATGCGAGCCCCCGTTAACACCGTCGCTTGAATGAGAGAATGGCACACATTGTTCCCATCCCCCACATACAACAGATTCACATCACACGTGCCAAATACACACCGAATGGTCATCATATCAGCCAATGCCTGGCAGGGATGGTGCAGGTCACACAGGCCATTCACCACAGGCACACGACTGTGTTGTTGCATGGTCACCAAATCCGAATGATGGTACACACGGGCCACAATCAAGTCGCAATAACGGGACAACACCGCACTTTCATCTTCTAACGCAGACAACGTAAAATTCGATGACCGCCAATCAATCACCACCGGAACCGCACCCAATTCTGCACTCCCAATTTCAAACGAACACCGGGTACGGGTGGATGTTTTTTGAAACAATAAGGCCACTGATTGGCCTTGCAACGCACCCGTGCGATAGATGGGATTGGTTTTAAAGCGAATGCCCTCCTCTAATAACGACATCCAAACAGAAGCCGTTACATCCCTAACCGTCAAAAAACCAGGGGGATGGGGGGCGTGACGACGCCCCCATTCGGACTCTAAAAACCGGTGTGCCTGTTGATGAGGGGTTGGGGTATTCAATTCCAGTAGACTCCTTAAAAAAAGGGGAAAAAAAAGGGGGGATGTTAGCATATTGGGCCATCATCAGACAATAAAAGGCATCCTAAACCCATCACCCAAAACGCCCCCCCATCCGCATGAGCGTCCTCGGGAATCGTTGGGACCCGTCAACCAGAATACGTGGGGATACAATACATGATTTTTTTAGACCAACACCCTGGGAGGGCCTTTTAACATCCCAATCAACACGAAGTCGGTCGCCAAGAATGGCCAAGAATGAAACAAAAGTGAGTAAGAAACCAAGCGGCCATTCAACAACCGGTGCGTTAAATCGTGATGATGGGGTTTTGGAAGATAAAAGCAGTTGGTTCAGCGTATGTGGCATGTCAAATGATCCCATCATCGAGCGTGTCTCTATCGGCTCAGGGTGTGACGACCGGCCACCCAATTGACGACTCGTTTAGACCGGGTTCAACTCCCTTGTCATCCCAAAGGCCCCCGAAGCAGCTCCCCCCATTCAGCCCTAAGGGCCTCCAATAGCCCAGCAGGCCGACTCAAATCCATCAGGTCTTGGCGAGAATAAGAACTATTCATATGGGTCGCTAACGCACCATTGGCTGCCGGCACATTGGCACGAGCCAAACGAATCGCCTCCATTACAGCCGGAACATCGGGGTAGGCCTCGACAAAGATAGGCCCAAAGATACGAACACAATCAGTTGGATTTTCCCGATCACGCCGGGATAAAAACAGGGTATTGAGGGGGATAAGGTACACCAACACCCGCCTAAGGTCCGTCTGATCCAACGGATCGATATCCTCCAAACTCATTCCACACGTGATCAACCCCGTCTCATCATTTAATTCATTCGAAAAAATAGCCGGGTCATAGTGGGCCAGCTCCTGCGAGACTGTCGCTTCAACATACACCCGTCTGGGATCCAACGGTGCCATGGCACGATACCGCTGACAAATGGCCTTCCAGACTGCCGCTCTTGTATCCGACGCCATGTCCACATCGGCCACATCACGACGTAACAACCCCGTAATAGCCCCCATACAGTCAGGCATCACCCCATCAAACCGGTCAGACGCCATCACACGCGTCACGACTTCAACCACCGAATGGGTCAGTGTCCCGCCTTGATACCATTCGTCAAAGGTACCCAATACCGCCCGCTTCATCCCTTGCATGCCAGGCGTCGCCGGTTTGGCCAGAAGGGTTAAAAACAACCACGCCTTATCGTCTGGATTCATGGTCGCCAAATGGGCCCGTAACCCATCAGCCAATATGGGGTTTAACACCCCGCCCTCACACAACCCATCGGCCACACTCCCACCCTCTGCCCACTGAGTAATCCCACCTTCATCGGTCATGAGCGACAGCACCATATCAGGATGCGACAATAAAAAGTCGGTCACCACTTTCTTTTTGTGCTCATCGTCCCTCACGCTGACCCACAGGGATCGAAAGTCCGACACCCTCAGGGTATGAAGGGAAGACACCCACTCGTCATCCAACGCTTCGTGTACCAACAGCAAATTACTAATCATTGTTTATGAAAAAAAAATGGTACACAGTCAAGCTTTGGGGACTTGTAGCTCAGTCGGTAGAGCGTCGGTCTTATGAGCCGAAGGTCTTGGGTTCAAACCCCAACAGGTCCATTCATTCCAAACATAGTTTTTGGAATGATTTTACTATTTGTTAAAAAACAATTATAATTTTATAAATAAAATGGAAGGATCCCTTGATTCAAAACAGTATACAGGAAAAATTAAGTAGAGAGGGAAAAAGACATCGTAACTCAACAAAAACTCCTATATCTGATAGTTTATTAATATCAACTAAGTCATATATAACAATCATCACTCTTGATGGACAAATAAAAATCAACGATAACGCTCTTTATTATTTGAAAACATGGTCGCAACGAATCAATATGCTTCCTCTACTGACTGATGGCACGAGTAACCCTTATGAAACTATATCAACATTTAATGTGTCTACATCTTATCTAATGAGATTAATTTGTATTGCTATTGCATCTTATGAATGCTACCAATTTTCTACTGATCCATATCAAGAACAATTTACAGAAAGAAAGATTAAGCAAATCCTTCGTATGTTTGATGCTCACAATCGTGACGAGATGACAAGTTTTTACAATGACGAAATGGAAATAAATGAACATAAACTTACAGAATTTATGCAAAGTATAGGGTTAGCAAAACCGATTGATTATTCTGGCAAATGGATTTTACCAGCTAGTTTTTTAGAGAAGGTTCGTGTACAAATAGATACTATGGATCCACATTTTACTCTACCACAGTATACAGTAATTGCTATATTGTCATATTTTGAATATCTTAATAATACACACCCTGAAAAAGTTGAAGGACTTAACATAGAGGTTTCATTACTTGAAAATCAAAGCCAAGATGGACTAACAACTTGGATTCCAGAATCAACTATTAAAATTGGAAACATATCTATTGAGTTGTATATAAATAAGATTATCTCTTACGAGATTGAATATCATAGTATGCCTACTATATTGTTTTCTCTACTATATACATCCAGACATACACGAACACCACAAGAAAAACTTTTTTAGAAGATATTGCTACT
>RGUG01000070.1 GCA_010027915.1 bacterium
CTTGATACTATCGAAGACTTGGTTGAGACCAACAGGTTCGTAATGACCTCATGGGGATCGGGAGGACGCCTATAAGGGGCCAAATGGGGGGCATCAACATAAGGGGTTTTTAATACCTCATGATACCGCATAAAATCCGTCATCGAACCCAACTCGGCCGATGCCAACACCGTTGCTACCAGGTGATTGCGGGGAATCAGCACCGGATTGGCCAGCTTCATCATCGCCCGGCAACGCAACGGGTCGCCCATGCCTTGTCGATGGCAATGGGCCTCCCACCAGCTTCGACCCTCAGGTACCGCCATCCAAGGATCCGATACACCGTTGGTAAGGTAATAAAAGGTTTGGGTATAGTCCCAGCGGTACTTGGCCATCATGGCCAATAACGCATCGATGCGACTGGCATCGTCGGCACATTCCCCCACCCAGCCTAGTTTTTGACGCATCATGTCCATCCATGCATGATGGGCCAGCACGTGGGCCGACTGCAAACGATCGTTGAGCATGCCCATGGCCACCGACACATCCGAATCAAACAGGGGCCACACGGCCTCAGCCAAACGGGCCATATTCCATTGCACACACTCAGGTTGACGCATAAAGGCATAGCGGCCTTGGTGATCAATGGCACTGTACACCGCCAAGGGGTCATACCCATCCATCAACGCACAAGGACCATAATCAATGGTCTCACCGGATAACGCCATGTTATCGGTATTCATGACCCCATGAATAAATCCCACCCGTAACCACGCCATGACCAGTGATACCTGTCGTGCCACCATCTCCGAAAAGGCGTCCAATCGTCCCTTCGTATCGTCCCCCGGCACCATGCCATGTCGCCCACACGTGTAATCCCATAACGCACGCAGCAAGAAAGGGTCACCTTGGTGTGCCACATATTGAAAGGTCCCCACCCGAATATGAGACGTTGCCAAACGAGTCAGCACCGCCCCCGCCAACGGTTCCCCACGCCATACCGTTTCACCGGTCGCCACCACCGCCAAGGTACGGGTCGTGGGAATACCCAACCCGTGCATGGCCTCCGAAATCAAGGCCTCACGCAACATCGGGCCCAACGCCGCCTTGCCATCCCCCCGACGAGAAAAAGGGGTCACCCCAGAGCCTTTTAACTGGATATCCACCCGGCGATGATCCGGGGCAAGGTGCTCACCCAATACCACAGCCCGACCATCTCCTAAAACAGTAAACTGACCAAATTGATGGCCCGCATAGGCCATCGCCCATGGGGTCGAACCCGGTGGTAGCTGCTGGCCCGATCCCCACTTCGCCCAAACAGAAGGGTCGGATGGAAGACCCATCTCGGTGGCCAACGGGACATTCAAAAACACGCAAGTAGGATCGGATACCGGTACGGGCTGGGTGCGAATAGCCAACGATGGAAAACAAATGGGATAGGTATCATCCCATCGGAACCCACTAACATGACCGTCAGATGTAGTCAGTGAGCTCCCCCCTGATCGGACACCGTGACCGAGTGACAAGACGGCACACATCCCCACTTGGTCACCGACACATCAAGCGATTTTACCATGGGAAAAGTGGCCAATACCCAAGGGATGAAGGCCCCCACAAACCCCTCTAACAACAAAAAAGTATGGGTGGCGGCCCACTGTCGAATGGCCACCGCCAGCACCGAATAATCCAGGGTGTCTGGCAATGCATCCGACCGTAGGGCCGCATCCGATGATAGCGTAACAGACAGGTCAAGGCCCAATACTTGGGGATGGGCTTGCTCGTCTGGCAAGACCCCAATCACCGTCGATACCATTAACTGCGTGAGGGTAATACGCATGCGGGTTCTCGCCATTGCAAGGAGGGTAACGCGTGATTCAAGGCCACCGAAATGGGGTATTCATACGCCAATTCCCCCGTCCATTGACGAGGGCCCACACTAGAAAAAGCATCCGTGTCACACCAAACCTGGCGACGCGAGGCAAAATAACGAAACGCCGGTGACCCCAGGGATACCAATGACTTCTCAATGACCCATGAGACCTCACTGCCCCGTTTTTCGGGTGACAACATGGCCACCAAGGGCAACCCCGCCACTTGCCAGTCGGCCTGAAACTGTCCCACAGAGGCCATCACACCCGTCGCCCCATTGAGTACCAACGCCGCCGCCACGCATCCCAAATTATACCCATACACCGCATCAAAACGGGTGGGTGCCCCACACCGACCTTCATAGCCAAAAAAATGATGGATGGGTTGAAACACAAACCCCGGAGGCAAGGTCCGTTGGGATAGTATGCGGGTTAACCATGCCACAAACAGGGTTTCGGTGGGAATCTGAGACACCTGAATGTTACCGTGCGAATCCCGGTCTTTTAATAGCTGGGTGGCAATGGCATCCGGTAATTCACGCAATAATGTCACCTGGGATGAGGGCAACCATTCCCCCATTCGTGTCACACGATCGGTTAATGACAACCCCTGTAATTCGTCGTGATGGGTGGCCATGAGATGATTAAGAGACGCCACGAGGGTTTTGAGTTCCCCAACGGATTCAATGACCCCTTCTGGCAATACCATCACCCCATAACCATACCCCTTCTGAGCCCGTCGCACCACCTGGTCCGCCAGGTCCTCCATTAACGCCGATAAGGAGTCACCGTTGGCTGCCACCTCTTCCGAAATCAAGGTAATGGGGGGATGGGTTTGCAAGGCCACTTCCAATGCGACATGACTGGCACTCCGGCCCATTAATTTAATGATATGCCAATACTTGCCGGATGATCGGGCATCTTGCAACACATTGCCCACCAATTCGGAATAAATCTTGGTGGCGGTATCAAACCCAAACGAAATGGGGACATCCTCTCCCCACTGAAGGTCACCATCAATCGTTTTGGGAACCCCCACCACCGAACACCCCACCGCCTGCAACGCATCCGCTAAAAAGGCGGCGTTGGTATTGGAATCATCGCCCCCAATCACCACCAAGCCATCCAACTGATGGCGACGCACCACCTCGCAGACAGTGGCCAGTTGCTCGGGGGTCTTGATCTTGGTTCGATCTGACCCAAGCCAATCAAACCCCCCTGTGTTAACCCAACTGGAACGGGTCGCCGGGTCTATTGGAAACAAGTCGCCCCGTAACAACCCTTGGGGCCCCTGACGAACCCCCCACAATTCATTCCCTTTTAACTGGTCCAAGAGACCCACCACCACATTATGCCCCCCTGATGCGGGCCCCCCCGAAAACAAAACAGCCACCCGCTTGCCTGTGAAAACCCGACGGGCACCAGTGGGCTCCCAACGCTGGCAATGGGACATCAACCCAGGTAACACCGACCCAATGGTTTCATCACGCACCGATACCTGCCCCGAGGGAATAAACACCGGCGTCCCATCGCCTTGAAACAATGGCAAGGGTGAAACCGGGGTCTGGCGAATGGCATGTTCATAGGCCGACCCCCTCGATTCAGCATCCAACAATTGACGGGTCAATCCTTCAGACATCGTGTACCTCCTACTTAAGAATCGCGGCATACCGCGGGACCCAGCACAGCACGGCGACACGACACCCGATTGCGTTCGGTTTCTTGAAGCCGCCATCTCACCACCTGTGCATGATCCCGCATCAAACGGGTGACCCATGCTTCGATGGTAAGCTCACCTGACCGCAGTGCCGCATCATATGATACCAGCACCCCAGGTGGAATGGTTGATACCTCGGAGAGTGGCACCGTCAACCCGACACGAAATGTGTGGCCATGAAGACGCGTGCACACACCAAAAAACGACTCATTTTGTTCTTTCGACCAGTCAGCACGATACAACCGATGGGGGCCTGCCCATTCTTGCCAAACCTCTGCATACACGTTTCCCTCATGCCATTCATACACCCTATCCCCAATGAGCAATTGGCCCCACGGCAAGACTCGCGACAAGTAAAGGGGCCATTCAGTGGGGGAACGCATCGCCAATGCCTCTGGCAAGGGTGTATCGGCAGGATACCGGATGCGTAGGGGAAAGCGTCCCAGGGGGGTGTCGCCATGCCGTGTCGCCCAACGAAACGAACGAAGCGATTGGGCCGTTACCCACCCCCCTTCGTAGGCAGATGAGACATACACATGGTGCAACTGGCAGGAATACCCCGCCAGTGCCTGCTGGGAGGCCTCCCACCACCATTGTAACCAGGCCGACATGTCCGGCTGGTTCTTCCAGATCGGGGTCTCTGTCAGGTGCCAATGGTCTACCTGATCCAACACCCTTTGCATCGCAACCTTAAGATCAGAAAGTGACAGAATCATCCCCGACTCCGGATGGGGTTGCCCTGTCACCCCCACCCATACCTCCCAATTGCGACCCGAAATGGTGCCATCAGCACCTGGCCATGCCGTGGCAATGGTAAAGCGTTTGGAAACAACCGGCTCACACCGCACGGCGCTCAATAAGGGTTAAAAACTCATGACGGGTCACATCCACCTCTTTAAATACCCCCGTCATGCACGAGGTGGTCATCACGGATTGGGCCCGTTCAACCCCGCGCATGATCATACACAAATGCTTGGCATCCATCACCACCGCCACGCCCAATGCTTGGGTATAGTGCGACAAGGCATCGGCAATTTGAACGGTCAAATTTTCTTGGATTTGTAGGCGTCGGGCAAAACAATCCACAATGCGGGCCACTTTTGATAGCCCAATCACCTTGCCGTTGGGAATGTACCCTATTTGAACGGTGCCAAAAAAAGGCAACAAATGATGCTCACATAACGAGTAAAATTCAATGTTACGAACGATCACCATATCGCGGTTGCTGGATTCAAAAATGGCCCCATTCAAAATATCATCCAATGACTGGGAATACCCACGGGTCAGGGTCTTAAAGGCTTTGGCTGCCCGTTCGGGGGTTTTTTGCAACCCTTCACGTGTCAAATCTTCCCCCACTCCTTGAATCAAGGCCCGGTAACAGTCCGATAACGGGTCACTCATAGGGCATCCAACAGGGTTTGGGCGTGTCCTTCTGGGGATACTTTTTTGTAGTGGGCTTGCACCAGGCCATCCGGTGAAATCACCACGGTTGAGCGCACAATGCCCATGCTTTTTTTGCCATACATGGTCTTTTCTTGCCAAGCACCATAGGCCTCAAGCACCGTATGATCGGGGTCACTTAACAAGGTAATACCCAAGTTGTATTTGCTACAAAATGCCTCATGTGACGCCACTGAATCTTTAGAGACGCCCAACACCACCGCATTTTTTGATTCAAATTGGGGTGCAAGGGATGAAAAGTCAGTGGCCTGAACCGTACACCCTGGGGTGTCATCTTTGGGGTAAAAATAAAGGATCACCGTCTTGCCTCGGTATTGAGACAATGAGACAGTATGACCATGTTGATCAGAAAGCGAAAACGGGGGGGCCGGTTGACCCATTTCAATACCCATATAAACTCCTTTATACACAAAAAATAGAGGGTGAGTGTACACCCACATGCGTGGGTTGCTCAATACTCACGCAAAATACAGCCCCATCACGAAGACCCATCAATGGGTTGCTCGACGGTTGTTTTGATATGGGTTAATACTTGCAAATGAATGCGATGAATCACCCATCGGGCGTATAACTGCCAATACCAGCCAGGGTACATGTCCAGTTCAATCCATGTACGCCCTTCCAAACGGGTGCCGCCGTTGGACAAAGGGACCAGACGAAACTCACCCCGCACCGATCGAAAATAGCCATCCAAGTGGGGCGGATTCACGTGTCGATAAAGAGACCATTCGGTCAGGGGAACCGGTTGTTTCACCCCATCAAACGCCAACCGACGGGGTTGATCCCACACCGTAATGGGCTCAACAAACGGTCCGGTCGAAAACTCACAATACCGAACGGCCCCCACCCCTTCTCCCTCAATACGGGCACGAAGTGGGTATGCGATACCCGATTGAAATGGCCATTCGGTCGGTGGGGGCAACTCAGGAAATTGAATGACGTGAGGCCAAACCTGAGCCGGTGATGCCGCAATCTCAACCTGAGACATCACCATATCCCGATGGGTCAAACCCTGATAATCCGACCATGCCCAAAACGGGAAGGCCATCCCCATCACCAAAGCCCCCATATGATGACGATGCGAATAACCGGCCAATGCACGACCCAATAATGAACCCATGCAACCCAACACCAGGGCCAATGGGAACGACAGACTCAAACAACGGAACCCCTCAAATGCCCCCACCCACAACACCAAGTGAACCATCATGATAACGATCAAGCCCCACCACAAGGTGTGTCGAATCCCCATGCGTACCTGCCGATTGGCATAAAACCCCAATAGCAGCCCCAGCATCAATGGAATGCCCACAAACAATAACAGGCCATACCGTTCCAATAGAAACACGCTCATCCCCACACACAAGACCCCCAAAAAAGTGAGTATCATCAGCCATCGCAACCACACGACCCATGAAACATCCCCTTTTGCCACCTGATGCTGCCACTGGGGATGAGGAGAGGAAGGAAGGCAACGTCAGCATCAAGGCCATCCTGACAAACGGTACAAAATAAAGAATGCCCCACCATGGGGAAATGCCCGCATCGGCTGCCCGACGAACACTCATACTACCCCCCACCCACACAAAGAACATCACCCCAACCAATCGCATCAGCAGGATCCCATTTGATACCGTGGGTAATGTGTCCCACATAAAAAAACGCCCCCTCAAAACCAATAAAGAAGACCAATGGGTCATGGGATTAAAAAAACAGGTGAAAACAACCAACCCATGGCCATTTCACCGAGAACTT
>RGUG01000008.1 GCA_010027915.1 bacterium
CGTTATTGGCCAGTTGTCAGTTGAGGCGTATTTTTCGTCACGTACTGACCCGTCAGCACCGGAACAAGACATCGAATACCGGCTGACCCGCTTACCTTTTGATCGCATTCACACCTTGTATCAGGCAATTCATCACCTTACCCAACATTGGGACGATGCGGTGTCGTATTTGAGCCACTTGCATCATGCCCATCCAGACGTGGCTCGGTTGGCCCTTCGGTATGCCATGAACCATGCCCCCGAACCAGCTGATCCTCGGTTGGTTCGGAAGCGGGTTGCTTATTTGCATTATCGTCACCTATCCGGTGAGATGGATCCTCGCCGAACCATCGACACACTTCGACATGATGTGGCGAGGGCCCAAGGGTTATGGTGCGATCCTGCGACCCCATCCGCTCACCGAGCGGTCGCACACGATTACCTCACCCGAGTATCTGAATTGTTTCCGAGTGGCTTAGACCATGTCCCATTCTCCCGATCCCTTCTGGATGGACCCTAAACCGATCCTGCTTCCCTTTCGTCACGTAAGCCCTTTTGCCCCCCTATCCGGTGGTGCCCCGACGGGGCCAATGGGTGGTACAACACCCGCCATTCGGGCGTGATTCGCCTCGTATGGATCCTGGGTCCTGGGTCACACGTCGTCGCATCGTGTCAAACCCAGATCAGCGAGTCAACCCTGTGGCCTTGTCACCACACTTTGGACCATGTCCCATTGTCCCGAGCCCATCCGGTGGTGCCCCAATAACCGATCCTGCTTACCTTTCGTCACGTAAGCCCTTTGTCCGCCCTATCCGGTGGTGCCCCGATGACCGGGGCCAATTGCTGGTACAACAGCCGCCATTCGTCATCCGTTAGTGCTTCGCCTCGTATGGATCCTAGGTCACACCGTCGTAGCATCGTGTCAAACCCAGATAAGCGAGTCAGCCCCGGGGCCTTTAATAAGGCACTGGCAAGCGGTTTTCTCCGACCCCAAAACCCAGCCCTTACCATGCTAAAAAATCGCTCGGAATGGGGAGGTAGTGGCCGATGATGTGGGATTAACTGAATCACCGACGAGCCTACCTTAGGAACCGGTGAAAACGATCGGGGACTCACAGCAAAGCAAAGGTGTACATCAAAATGAGCCCGCAGGTAGATGCCCAGCGAAGAATGAAACGGGCTGCCAGGACCATGGGCTATTTTTTTTGCAAATTCGGTTTGGACCATCACCGTCGCCTTTGTCAGGTGGGCACGATGGGTCGCCAAACACTTGAGGATGGGGGCTGAAATATAATAGGGAATGTTTGCTACCACTTGAAAGGGCGACAATGGGGGCCATAAGCCCGATGTGTCCAATACATCCCCCACAAAGAAATGCACCCGACTCATCACCGGCAATGTTAATGCCGTGGCCGTGACACATGCCTCATCAATTTCAAAGACATAAACGGGCACCCCCTGCTGGGATAAGGGCAAGGTTAACACCCCTTTCCCACAGCCAATCTCGACAATGGGAACCCCTGGCTCAATACACCGCATGATTTTATCGACAATATTGCGGTCATGTAAAAAAACTTGACCCCATTTAGCCCCCATGATGACGCCTCGCATACTGCAATGCTGCGATCATTGATCCAGCATGTGCGGTGCCCTGCCACGCCCGATCAAACGCCGTGCCATGATCAGGAGACGAGCGCCCAATGGGTAGGCCCAAGGTCACATTGACCGCATGATCAAATGCCACCAACTTTAATGGGCCCAACCCCTGGTCATGATACTGACACACCACCGCATCAAAATCCCCTTGATCAGCCCGTACAAACACTGTATCAGCCGGTAAAGGATCGGTATACCGGGCCTGGGGATTTGCCTGCCGAATGGCTTGAATAGCAGGGGCAATGACCCGTGTTTCTTCATGTCCCAGTGCCCCCCCTTCTCCTGCATGGGGATTGAGGCCACATACCGCCACGCGTGGGGTCTTGATCCCCATCTGGTAGAGCCAGTGGGTGGTATGGTGTAAACACCGACTCACCGCGTCGTGTGTGACCGCGCCTGGCACCTGAGACAAGGGAAGATGGACGGTGACCAGGGACACACAAAAACGAGGGCTATAAAACCCCATGGTAGGGCTCACCCCATACCACCCACCCAAGAGGCTGGTATGATCCCCATATGGACTCCCTGCCATTTGCCAGGCTGCCTTACAAATCGGGGCGGTTACCAGCCACCCCGACAACGCGTCCACCCATTGCAATGCGGTGATGAGGGCTTGATACGATGCCCTGCCATTCTCAAGGTGGGGTTGGGTCACCACCTGATCCGAGATGGGATAAGGATCCACCCACGACACCGGGCAAGACAACGGGGTGGGCATATGATCGGATCGATACTCAGGTGCCAGACGGTCCCAGTCATCTTTTAAGAGGGGATGATGCCGCACCCACCACGGGCCCACAATGAGCACCGGCGGCAGGGAGTCAGACGTCCACAACGAAACCAAGGCGCGGGTCACCACTTCGGGGCCAATGCCACCGGGGTCACCCAGTGTGATCACCAACGGGTTATTCATGGGGTGATTGTCGCTGATTGGATGGGGAGAATCAAGGGGGCACCGCCCACCTCGATCGCCTCACGCTGGATACCATGTCCATCCCCGCTGCATCATGGGACCATCACGTGCCATACCCCATCAAAAAAAGAAGCGACCACCATATCCCATGCCCTTTACCCCATCACCACCGATCCAAGGCGTGACGACAACGGGGTATTAGCCCAGCTACAGATGGGCCATACCAGGTAAGGGCCACCCCAGTCTACGATTCAATCCTAATCCTGGGCATCATGGCCCTTACCATGCATCACAATCGATCGATGTATTGGGTGGCCATTTTATCCGATACACCCATCAGACAACAGAAAACCCGATACATGGAGACATGCGATGATACGCTGCACTTCCTCTTCTCACCTTCCTTCTAGTCCCCCCCCATTCCATTTTGTCTCTATTAGCCAACCTAAATCGAGCCCTTCATGCTATCAATCACCCCAGGAATCCCGGGCCAACAAACGCGTCGTGTATACCTCGTTGGGGCCGCCGGGCTCCTCACATCCCCTCTATCGAGGGGGTGGCCACTGAGATCATCGATTGGATCCGTCAGCCTCATCCGAATCAGTGGAGGTATGATGTCTTAACGATGAAGGACGCGGTGGAAATGCTGGTACAATCTAATGATGTAACCGACGACATTAAAACAAGATGCATCCACGCGTTATGGGAGGCCATGGTAGCCCCTTCTCATCCTGAGATCCCCCAAGCGGTACATCCTGTTTTATTGGGCCTTCTATCGTGCCGCTCCGATGCGGTCAGACAGTGCATCGTCAATCAAATTCAAACCCACGAGCCATCGCTGACGAATGATGCAAAGACAGACTGGCGTCTACAATGGGGTGCCCCCCATTATGGGGTATCACCTGAGTATCTTGACCTGTTACATGGGTGGTTCCACGACGATCCAGCACAACAAGCAACCATGGTTCAATCATGGGTCAACGCCGCTGTGTCTTCACAAACTCATCATTCGAATTGTATAAGGGCCATCACCCACCTGGTATGCCATCCGGTGACCCCACCCAATGGTAGTGCTGATGATCAGCCGACCGTTGATCATCAGGTTGATCATCAGCTTGTTATGCAAACCGTCACTACTATCAAGGGTGCGATCCTCACTGGGTTGCCTGACTCCCCTCAAGTATCACGGGCCACCATGTGGATGGGGGTCCTCAACACACTCATGGCCTCTCCTCATATTGGAGTCGAGTCCAAACAATGGTTATTAGAGCAAGGCGTTGACCCCGTTGTCTTAACCGTTTTGATCGACCCCAAACAGACAATGCCACTGTGGACATATTTAGACACCAGTGCCCCTCTTGCCCCTTCATTTTTTGTTACGGCCCTGCAACAAGCGGATAGCCCATGGCAAAGGGTAGTATGCCAAGACCTATTGTCACGAACTAAGCAAACGCGTGAAAAAGCCTCCCATTACTTTCGCGTTGCCCTTGGGCATCCCGGGTTGCCATTACCCATTAAACACGGCTTGATCACACAATCCATTGACCAATGCCGGCAACTATTTCCTCTTAATCGATGGGATAACGACGAATATCAGGTGATATTGACCCACATCAAGTATCTCCTCGACATTCAAGATAAACCGGGTGATCACGGGTCCATCCGTTCGGTGTGGCAACAAGACAGTGGAATGGCCATTCAAGGCATCCTGTCCTTAATTGGGACGATTAGTACGGACGCTTATTATACCTCAACCAAACAGAGGGCCGTTATGCAACTGACTCTGATCGCCGCCGTATTGACTGACGCTCAGGACAACCTTCCCCTTCAAACACAACAGCTTGAGTGCATGTTGGAAGAGATGGGTAAAATGGACCCCTCCCTTTGCATCTGCCAGTCTTTACCCGATCCTTTTTTTGACATCGCAACCCGTGTTTACACGCAATCCAATCCCGACACAAAGGATCGTACGGGCTTGTTACTAATCGACTTTTTGAGACGTCATTCAAACCGTGGGAGGTTGTCAGAGAGGCTCTGTCGTGGGGATGAACACGGCAATAGGATACGTCAACAACTGATCCGTGATACGTTAAATAACCATCGATCACCCGATATACGCCTTTTAATCGGTGCTTTGGGTGTATCTTCATCTGACTCTGGCATGTCAGTTGAGTCTAAACAGTCCATCCTGGTCCAGATGATTGAGTCCCATCACCCATTATGCCGGGAGGCTATTGAGCGCACACTGACAAGCCTGCAACCTGATGAGTGCACAGGACTCATGGATCGATTGGGTCATCACTGGAGGATAGCCTGTGCTTCAGGCCATGTCGTTCCCCACATTCGAATGTTGGCCACGCTGTTTCAGCACACGGATTATCAACGATGGCTCCAATTGCCCGGTGAAGAGGGCCAAAACTGGCAATCGTTCCTACTCACTACCATTCAACGACTCCGTTCGCATGGTCATCAAAGCCCATCAGCTTATGAGGTTTATTTACAAACCCTGTCAACCTTGTTGACGGATGAGAATACCCCCCTTGAAATCAAAAAAGGGTTGTTACAAACCATGATGACATATGATGATGAGCCTATTAATAGGGTGTTTAAAGCAGGCGTGGATGCATTATGCCACACCAACACGCCTGAAACCCATGCCGTTGTCGATGATTTGGGTGCCCACTGGATGAGCATCTTCACGACACCACATCACAGGAGCCGCTCTATCATGGCATTGCATCCCTATTGGATAGAAAAAAAAGGGGCTGATTGGCCTCTAGCTGAAAGTGCACTAGGTGACACATACCGACACCTCATGATGGCGTATATGAACTCTTACTCCACCGTACCATCCATTCGTGACACCTATTTGGGATGGTTAAAAGAAGCCGCCAATCGGCTGTCTACCCCCCACAAGGTGACATTGTTTGGCCACATCGTGAACACCGCATCTCGTCATCCTCATGAACCTCCTGTTTTATTTAACGAGATTCTGTTGGAAGGGATCCACTCATGGTGTCGTACGATTCGTCAGAATGCCCAGCAAGCGAATACCACTCAAGTGGAGGCGAATCAAGCTGAACTGACCCAAGAAACTGCCCGTTTAGAAAATGCCATTCAAGCGGTGGCAGGCCACATCGTCACCCATATTCAGCACCATTATTCGGGTACACCCGCCCCGGTGTATTTTTATCATCCTTTTTTAACGGGTCCAACCCCCTCCACATCCTATTTACAAGAGTGGGCCCGACGTCACGATGCGTGGGGAAGAACATGGCGTCAGCACATCGTCCGTCACGCCCCTCACGACATCCTTACCCCGATAGTCGAGACGACACTACAAGACCCTGCCGTTCCAACCGACGTCAAAGACGATCTGTTGGTGCTGCTGATTGAAACCAATCAATCGCCTCGTTTGAGCCAACACACTCTAAAACAGTTGGACCAAGCCACTCTAGAACAATGGGTAAGAGGGGCATTTCCTGATCCTAGTATGGAGATATCACCCCGGCTCCATACCTTACTGGGTAAGGCCCTGCCCACCATGTCTTACCCCATAAGGATCGATGACCACACAGCCGATATGCTGATTGATCAGTTGGTGGGTACGGATCTTATCACGCTATCTCCCCTTTTAAACTTGACACCACCACTTGAGGATAGCGATTCAACTCATTCACACGTAGCTAATTTACGTGTTTTATTTTATCGAGAGGGGGTGAGGGTATTTATTCACAATCAGATTCAAGCCGTACGAAAGAATTCAGAGGGATACACCGAATTTAGACCCTATCCTCACTTTAAGATAGAAGAATTGATAACTTTATCCACGCTCCAATCCGCATTGGTAACACGCCTTCTTGCCATAAAAGCCAATGCGACCTCATTTGAGGCCACCCGCCAGGGTTCCCTCTTGCGTCTTTTACAGGGTCAACCGGATAGTACCCCACCCAACTGATGGGTATCAGCCTTTAAAAACCCCCATACTGGTCACCACCTCATGACAACGGTCACACACGTAATGGGGGGTTCCGGTCAGGGGAGACAAGGGTTTGATTTTCCAACACCGCTCACATTTCTCGCCATCCGCCACGCTCACATTCACGCTCAAGCGGGGCCCTTTGACCCATGTTGCGTCACTGACGATTAACACCGACGCCAAATCGTCTACTGCAATCGGATCGGGCGATTCAATGGTGACCTTGGCATCTAAAAACCGTTTGATCCCTTTTTCTTGACGAAGTTTTTCTAAGGATTGATACGCCAATTCTTTTACTTCTAACAAGTGACGCCACTTGCTGGCCACCACCGGATTGAGGTATTCAGGGGTGGGAAAATCCGTTAAATGGATACTCTCGTGGGGTGCCAGCCCCAACTGTTGGGCCACACTGTCGCTGGTGACCACCAAAATAGGGGCGATTAATTGTGCCAGTTGCCGTGCCAAAATACCCATCGTGGCTTGGGCACTGCGACGACGAGGACTGTCTGACCGATCACAATACAATCGGTCTTTGACCATATCCAAATACCACGCTGATAAGGTCACCGCACAAAAATCATGAACCCGATGGGTGACCACATGGGTCTCATACTCTATGTAGGCTTGTTGTACGGACACAACCAATTCACTTAACTCGTGCAGTACCCATTGGTCCACTTCTTCTGATACCCATTCCACTGGGGTTGTACCGTCCGCCCTATTGGCCAATAAAAACCGAATGGTATTTCTTACCTTGGCAAACGAATCACGGGCTTGGTTTAAAATACTTTTTGAGACGCTAATGTCGGTTTTAAAATCCGATGATGCCACCCACCACCGCAACACATCGGCCCCGTATTCGGTGATGATCGCGGCGGGTGATAGGACATTACCCACCGACTTACTCATTTTTTTTCCTTGGTCATCCACTAAAAACCCGTGGGTTAAAATGGCCCGAGAGGGGGTTAATTGACGGGCCCCTTGACCCAATAACAAGCCACTCTGAAACCATCCTCGGTGCTGATCCGATCCTTCTAAAATTAAATCCGCCCCTCCGCCCGTCTCGGTGCTGGATAATACCGACGCAAAACTGGCCCCTGACTCAAACCACACATCCAAAATATCACGCTCTTTTTCAAACTGCCGCCCCCCACACTGGGCACACGTTGCGTCCGGTGGTAACCAGTCGGTGACACCCTCTTCGAACCATGCCGTGGACCCATGTGTGGCGATTTTAGATGCGATCGTCCCATTAAATCGTACCGTCTCAGAATGGCCACAGGTGCGACATGTCACCACTGGGATGGGAATCCCCCAATATCGTTGCCGTGAAATACACCAGTCAGGTCGACTTTCCACCATGGCCCGAATGCGGTTTTTACCCCAAGAGGGATAAAACGCTGTCGTATCAATCGCCGCCAACGTGCGTGAGCGAAGGGTGGTGCCATCAGGTTGTAAGGGGACATCCATGGCCACAAACCATTGGGGGGTGGCCCTGAAAATCACGGGCTTTTTGCATCGCCAGCAATGAGGGTAGGAATGGGTAATGGGTCCCACATGCACCAACTGACCCCGCGACGCTAACAGGGCAATAATGGCCTCATTGGCCTTAAATACATGCATCCCTTCCCACTGATGACCCGCTTCAAAGCACCCCTTTGGATTAATCGGCATCAATACTGGTAACTGATGGGCCATCCCGACTACATGGTCATCCTGGCCATGACCAGGGGCAATGTGAACCGTTCCAGAGCCGTCTGTATCGGTTACAAATGATGCCCCAATCACCGGTACCTGCCGCGATTCAAATGGGTGCTCGGCGATACGGCCCATCAATTGCCCCCCCTGACAACGGGCCAAGGGAATTGGAGCATGTGCATCCCATAACCCCGACACCTCTGTCACCCGGGCTTCCGCCACCCACAATGGGCCATGCGGAGACGGCAGGAGCACGTACCACAAATCAGGATTCACCGCCAATGCCACGTTGGAAGGCAAGGTCCATGGGGTGGTCGTCCATACCAACATCCCTTCTTCCCCGCCCCCTTCTCCCACGCCTGCATCATGATGGGACACCATGGGAAACCGCACATAAAGTGCCGGTGACTGATGGGTGTCGTATTCAATCTCCGCTTCGGCCAATGCCGTTTCGCATGACATACACCAATGAATGGGTTTTCGGCCTTTATAAATGGCGCCATGTTGGGCCAATTCACCAAACAATCGCACAACGGCCGCTTCATATTCGGGATTCAAGGTCAAATAAGGGGTGTCCCATGTAGCCCAAATCCCCAACCGTTTAAAGTCGTCTGCTTGGGTTTGGACATACCGTTCGGCAAAGGCTTGGCATTGCCGACGAAACGCCGGAATATCCACAATATCGGCAGCCCGTTGTTTGGTTTCTTTTAAGACCTGGGTTTCAATGGGTAAGCCATGACAATCCCACCCCGGTACGTAATGAGTCCGGTATCCCATCATGCGTTTGGATCTCACGATAATGTCTTTTAATACCTTATTTAACGCATGTCCCAAGTGAATGTTGCCATTGGGATAAGGGGGCCCATCATGCAAAACAAACGATGGGGCATCCGGGCCTCGCTGGGCATTGGCCCATTGATGGGTCTCGGCATTGGCACGCCACTGTGGCTCGGCGACCGACCATTCAGCACGAATGGGAAAGGTGGTGTGGGGCAAATGCACCGTTTCTTTTAACTCTACGGGTGGGGGTGTTGACATCTTTGATTCCTCACTCACATGCCATCCAGTGTGACATGGGGTCTGGGATACGGACTATTTTTCTGGTGTCGGGGTGAATGCAGACCATTTCCACCTCTGCTTCCGCCACGGCTTGCTGGTCACGGGTCACGTGATACCGGATACGAAACCGACAGGCACTGATACGTGTGGCCGTCATGTCAAACGATAAAACATCACCATAAAAACACTCGGCAATATACCGGATATGCAACGACCTGACCACCATCGCAATGCCCTCGCACTGACGTTCTGACCAGCCCCATGACGCCAACCATTGAATACGGGCTTCGTGTAACAACCCCACCATTTCCACATGCCCCAGATGATTTCCGTAATTAATATCCCCTATGCGTACAGGTAAGGTAACGTTTGTGTTTGACTTCATCGCCTCATAGTGCCCTTATGACACCACCCCGTCAAGGGGGCGTGGCGCCCCAACGTAACAGCGGGCCCAAGGCCGATCCTGACCCTTGTTACCCAATACCCCCTCATCCCACCGCATGGATGACACGGAGGACATGCCTCATTTTCTCCGCACTCTCAGGAAAGGGCACCCCCACACAAGCTCAAGCATGATACGTGTCCCACCATTGGCCACCCAACAGTCGGAAAAGCCGCCACCCCCATCATGGTGGCACACCAGCGGATACGCTGGGGCCCACTGTTTTAAATGACTATTGCCCCCCATCCCTCTAACCCCATGAAAGACCACAGAATATGGGGTCGAAGGAAAAGGACCCCCTGTCCTTGGGATACCGGTGTGTGACGGGGAACAGCCATTACCACCTCATCCATCCGTTTGAAGACCTTATCAGATCAAGGAACAGTATCCACCCGAATGGATCCCAAATGCTCTCGGGCTTTCATCGGAACACCATCCCATGAAAGACCACAGAATATGGGGTCAGTCGAATGAAAAGGACCCCCTGTCCTCTGATACCGGCGTGTGACTGGGTGCAAACATTACCAAATCATAAATACGTTTGAAGACCTTATCGGATAAAGGAACAGTATCCACCCGAATGGATTCCAAATGCTCTCGGGCCTCCAACGGAATACAATCCAATACTTGTTCACGGATGGTGTCTTCCATCTTTGATAAAATAAACGCCGAAATTTGGGGCTTCTGATGGCTTAATAAATCCGCAATTTCATGGGGTGTCCTCATAACCGGTCCGATTGACGATTGGTCCACTTGAATTTCAGATTGGGACTCAAACCCACCAAATGCATCGCTTCCGATGCCACCCGATCCATCCGAAAAATCAAAGATATCCCCCTCCCCCGTCTCAGCACCCAGTTCAGACAAGGACTCAGAAAACGCATCCCGATCTTCAAACGTGCCATGCGGCATGTCCAATACCGATTGTTTGGCAGACGACACACGCTCCATTACCTCCATTAAAAACGCATTGGCTTCGGAGGCCGACACCCTGGGGGTATCCCCAATCGTCGAGGTTATTTTTTGTGCACTCGACGGGCTCAGTAAGCTCAGAACAGCCGTGGCCCTGTCCCCCAATATTGACAACAACCATTTTGCCTTTTGTAACCCCGTTAACATGCTATTGTGGCCTTTCTATTCGTCGTCTTCTCTTAGCCATTGCTCTACCACGCCCGCTAAAATATCGGGATCCGTGTACGACAGTTCCCTAATAGGCTCAAACTGCCGCTCTGAATCAATCTCAGACTGTAAATCACCAAACAGGCTACCGTCTCGATCGGACAACGGCAACCTATCGTCACCCAACCCATCCGATCGGCGCCGCCGCCATAACCTGACCACCCCGGCCGTTAATAACCCAGACAAGACGACCCCACCACCGCCCAACACCCAATATTTCAAATTCTTTTTGGCGGCCAGCTGGGCCTCTAACATGCGTCGTTCAGTGGGGGTCATGATACTAAAATCGGCGCGATTCAACACAATAATATCCCGCTGTCTGACGTACCCAATTGACCCAGCAACCGTGTTAAATATTTGGCTTTTGGCATCGGCGTTTAAGTCAATGTCATCCCGATTGTTATCCACCACAATCGAGGTGGTAATCCGTCGAATCACGACCCCCCCTTGAATGGGTCCTAAATCTACCGATATGGCCACTTTGAAGGTACCCAATGGCAAAATACCGACCAATTGCTTGGTTGCCCTCCGAATCAATTCTTCTTCCATTTTTTGCTTCATCTCGTACCAACGGTTTAATTCTTCCGGATTGGGTACAATGGGACGCACATTATCAGGATTGGGCAATTCTTGAATGGACTTACTGGGTGTTAACGGCACCGCTGTGCCCGACACCGCCCCACTGTTACCCCCCACCCGATCAAAAATCCCTTCCGATAGATTGCGACCTTTTGAATCCACCACCGTCACATTTTCGGGTTGCAAATTTTCTACCGCACTGGCCACATATTGAATAATAGAAAACACCAGGGAATCGGGGATGTCTTTTCCGTCTTTAGCCGTTAATAGAATGGCCGCTGTCACCGGGGGCTGCGAGACCGCAAACAGACGTTGCTCAGGCAATACCACCTTGGCTTTACAGTTTTCGATTTGATCCATTTGCTTGATGGATTTCTCAATTTCACCTTCTAACGCCCGAATATATCGAACCCGCTTGTCAAAATCCGTGACCCCCATGCTTTCACCCGAATCCAACAAGGCATACCCTTCCGGAGAGCCCGACGGGATTCCCTTGGATGCCAATAGCATTTTGGCTTCTTCTAATCGGTCTTCTTCAACCTCAATTTTGGCGTTTTTTCCGGTTTGGGTCTGCTTAAAACTAATCCCTTGTCGGCTTAATTCACGCAATACTTCCGGCACATTGGCTTGAGGCAACTGATTGAACAATACCGTGTATTTGGCACGACGGGCTTTTTCTCGGGCATCGTCACGCTTTTTGGCCGCCACCGCTTCTTGATCCATTGGGGCAGAAGGCGTTGAGGGCCTCACCAACCAATACGTTCCGAGTGCCACCAATACCACCGCAATGCCCACCGCAATCGGAAGAAACCGACGGCGTCCATCGACTGACGTGCCACCCAACCCTGTGCCTATCTCCTGCTCAAACTCATCTACCTCAGCCAACGCCCATTCCTCCCACTAGATCTGCAAATTCTGAATTTCTTTAATGGTCTGGGTTACCTGATTAAATAAGGTCAAGGTAAAGGAGATGGCCACCCCTACTTTTGCTTTATCGACCATCAACTCATCAAGGGACACATTCCCCTTCACATACTCACCCATTAAAAAGTCTGATTGCCGTTCTAAATCGGACACTTTCAAGAAAAAATCAACCGCTTTGTCTAAAAACACCTGAAACGGGGGCGACTGTTGGGCCATGGCGTTGGGGGTTCGCATGGGAGAATCAGGAACGGCCGTATCCAATATGGATTGAACAGGGTTGCGTGGGGCCCGATCGGGCGGTGCTTGGGCCAATTCCCAGTCCGTATTGGCAGGGGATTGCCGGTTGGGCATGGGCATCACCGGCGACAAGGTGGTCTCTCGGGTTGTCTTGGGGGAGGCGGTTTCCGGCGGAAACAACTGAGCCAACATCTCTTTGACCAGCCCGGCTCCCACTTCTTCTACCCCACCAGCCCCACCCACTTCATCTAAGCGAACAGTCTGGGACATGACCTGATCAAACCGTCCCCCATCATGTGCCTTTGGTGCCCCCTTGGGATCAATCCCTCGACCCCGAGATGCCACATCTAAAACCGAGGATATGGCCGTGTTCATTTCATGGCATCAATCGTTGCTTGGTACATTGTTTTGGTCACTTTAAAGGCTGATATATTGGCCTCATACAACGATTCGGTTAGGTTCATATGGGTCATTTCTTCTGGCAAATTCACATTGGTATAATACACATACCCATCTTCGTCCGCTTGGGGTACATCCGGATCAAATTGTTTGACAAACGGGGTATTGCTTTTTTCGATGGACTGCACCCTAACCCCTGACCGGGACGGCTGTAACACAGCATATTGTTTTTGATAAGGCAGGCCCGTCTCTTCTACTTTGAATGTGGTAAGATTGGCGATGTTTTGAGCAATCAGGTTCATGCGAACCCGTTGGGCAATCACACCGGTGGCACTATACTGAATGGCCTCATCCAACCCCAGGGACGTGATGACAACTGGACAGCACAACACCATCAATAACGCCCATATACCCCACTGCATACTGCTGGTCACACTCCTTTTGGTGGATAAGGACTTTTATATCGATCCTAGCATAACACATATATGGTCTAGGTAAACCCTTTTATCACTGTATTCAAACGACCGCCCCTTGGTGTGTAGCGTCTACTTTATACCCCTGTATGGGATTGTTCAAGTCATGATCGGCTGGCCCGATTATTTTCCCAAGGTAACGATACGGGTTAGGCTGTCTTTTTTCCCTTTCCACATGGTGGTGTATGACGATTGGCGTTTGCTGTTTTCCGCCATTTTTGACATGACAAATTCTAAGATGACCTCTTTGGATAATTTTAAATCCGGTAACATTGACCGCAATTCTTTGACATCATCCGCAGGTAGGTATCGAATGGGTTCAAATTGTGGCGTGGATATATTGGCAATGATATACGAATAGATGGCTTGACGACGGGTCGTGTCCATGATGCCCTCTTCTAATAATTGATAAGATCGTACATAAAAAATAGCTGGCACCCCCGCATAACCAGGTGGTTTTTCTGTGGGTTGGCGATTGGGTACCACCGACGCACCAATACCCCCCCCCACTATCATCCAAGCCAGAAGAACCCATCCGATCCCATGCTTTGCTTTTATCATACCGGGGTCTCGTTTTTTTGCCCGCGTTCCATCCGACGCTTGAGTTTGACCAAAATACGCGAATGCAATCGCGAAACGGAACTCCTTGATAGTTGCAAGGCATCGGAAATTTCTTTTTGGTTCAAATCTTTGACATAAAACAGTTCCACAAACGTTTGCTCCAGTGGCTCTAATTTTTTAACTTCTTCCCATACGGGGGACTCCTGATACGGCACATCATCCACTGCGCTTGACGTATCATACACGGCGTCCAAATCTTGGATACTGTCCAAAGACATCAAACAGACGATGACCGATTCTTGAATCAAGCTGGTAATTTTGTCATCAAAATTCACGGTGTCAATGTCACCATTTAACAAGGACTCTTCTACCATATCCGCAATACGGTCCTGTATTTTCTTGTGTTGTTCTTGCATATCGGTGGGGTTTCGGTATTGCCATTCAGATCGGATATGGTCGTATATTTCGCCCCGAATGCGATAGAAGGCATAGGTCTTAAACGAGCTCCCCTTGTCAGCTCGGTATTGCCGACGGGCTTTCATTAACCCTTCCATCCCCCAACTCAACACATCCCCAAATTCTATCCCCAATGGCAACGATCGCTGGGTTGCAATTTTTCTGGCAATGCCTTCTACCAACGGTCGATGTTCACTAATAAAGGCATCTGTAATGTCCCCATTGGAGGATTCTGAATCTGCCATTAACCGATTGATGTCGACAGGTTTCATCTCACCATCCCAATTCTATACGATACGGTTGACGATCTTGCACGAGTGGCGATGCCATCCTCGTCACCACGGCTGGTACCATTGCCTCTGTTTGGGGCGCCCTTAAGGTCTTATTTAATCGGAGAATGTCACGCTTCGCCAGTTGTCCGGCCATCATTTTACCCATTAACCCATTCATGAGGCCTTTGGTTTGCTTGCTCTCAACCTCCAAGGCCTCATCATCGGGATC
The DNA here is from genome assembly GCA_010027915.1 of bacterium. The sequence goes on from RGUG01000008.1 coordinate 15,036, forward strand.
GGACTCATGCCATTTCTCTTCACTACTCATTAACGGATCTAAAAACATTTTTTCGAGAAAATAAGATTGAATATCCATTGCTTTTCTTGCCTCTGGATTGGGTGACGGTGGCACAAAGGTATTCGGCGGCAACATATCCAATACCATGCGCATGTCCATTTCTTGTGCCCCAATACACGCTGTCATCCCAAACCCAATGACCAGGCACCAAGCATACGGTTTCATAAGATTTCCAATTCAGCAATCAATGAACCCGCCGCTTTCAAGGCTTGAATAATCGACACCAAATCACGAGGGGATGCCCCAATATCGTTGAGTGCCGTCACCAAACTCGATAACGTAGACGACGGATTGAGATACACAAACCGATTGTTGGCTTCTTCGACTCGAATACCCGTGGGATCAGCCGCTGCTTCCCCCCCACCAATCCCCACCACTTGCTGGGCATCGGTGATTCGAATGGACAATGCCCCATGGGTGAGGGCGACAGGTGCCAACCGCACCATTTCCCCAATTACAATGGTCCCCGATCGAGAATCTAGGACCACCTTGGCCGATGCATCCGGCAAAAACGTAATGTTTTGCAAGGTGGCGATTTCTGTCACCAAATCCCCCCCACCACTGGGTAAATCCGAATTGGGAATGGCAATCATGGCCGCATCCCGTGCCACCGCATTTTTGTAGCCATTGGCCCGAATGGCCTGTACGGCGTTGGTGGCCGTGGCAAAATTGGGCTCATTTAACACAAACACAATATGATGAAGATCTGACATCGAGACCGGCACCTCTTCTTCGACAATGGCCCCATTGGGAATGGTAGCCGAGGTGGGTTGGTTTTTGGTAAAGCGGCCCTGTGTCGATTGCTCCGCTTGCCCACCGACCACCAAATTACCCTGTGCCACCGCATAGGTATTCATGTCCGGCCCAATTAATGGGGTTAAAATGAGGGTACCACCGGACAAACTGGTGGCATCCCCCAATGAGGACACCGTGACCGAAATGCGTTGTCCTTTTCGGATGTACGACGGCAAAGTGGCCGTTACCATCACCGACGCCACATTTCGGGATGTAAAATCACGTCCCGATGGGGAGATTCCCATGCGTTTTAACATGCTTGATAACGCAGAATCCGTAAACCCCGTTAGCCGTGTGTCGCCTGTGTTCCTCAGACCCACCACCAACCCATAACCAATGAGCTGATTGTCTCGGGCCTCGACCAGTTTGGCCACGTCTTTAAGACGCACCGGCAGGGGTTCAGCC
>RGUG01000071.1 GCA_010027915.1 bacterium
ACGGTTTCGGCATCTACTTCAAAAAACCGACGCAATGCTGACCGAGAGTCACTTCGGCCAAACCCATCCGTGCCCAAGGTGTACAACCCCCCGGGCACATAAGGGGCAATTTGGTCGGGGACCAGTCGCACATTATCCGAGGCCGCAAAAAACACCCCCGTCTCGTTTGCCAACACTTGTTCCAAATAAGATGGTTGTTTGGGTTTGGTGGGGTTTAAGAAGTGCTGTCGACGGGCTGCGATGGTCTCGATGCGTAACCGTTTGTAATTGGTGGCCCCCCATATATCGGCAGATACCCCATACCCTGCCAACAATTCTTGGGCACGGATCACCTCATTCATGATGCTGCCTGAGCCAAACAAGTGGACCTTAATGCCGTCAATCCCACTTCGTTTAAAACAATACAGTCCCCTTAAAATACCTTCTTTGCTTCCTTCAGGCATGGCGGGATGATGATAGTTTTCGTTTCCAACGGTCAGGTAATAAAAGATAGATTCATTTTGTTGATACATTCGACGCAATCCATCTTCGATGATTACCGCAATTTCATATCGAAAGGCCACGTCATATGTGACCAAATTTGGGATGCTGGACCCTAATACATGACTATGCCCGTCCTGATGTTGTAATCCTTCTCCGTTTAAGGTCGTTCGACCGGCTGTGCCGCCCACTAAAAACCCTTTGGCCCCGCTATCTCCGGCCAACCACACCATGTCTCCCACCCGTTGCATGCCAAACATCGAATAAAAAATGTAAATCGGAATCATGGGTAGCCCATGGGTGGCGTAGGCTGTGCCAGCGGCTAACCAGCTTGCCATAGACCCTGCCTCGTTGATTCCTTCTTCTAAAATCTGCCCATCTTTTGCTTCTCGATAGGCCAATAATGACTCACTATCCACCGGCTCATATTGCTGACCAAGAGGGGAATAAATGCCGATTTGTCGAAACATGGCCTCCATGCCAAAGGTACGACCCTCATCTGGAATAATGGGTACCAACCATGGCTTAATTGGGTCTCGCAATGCTTTGCTGATGAGACGAACCAAGGCCATGGTGGTGGATAAGGGGGCCGACGAGGCGGCATGAAACTCGCTGTAAAACGATGGGTCTGGTAGGGGGGGGGGCGGGAAATGCCCCAACCGTTCGGGGAGTGGTCCGTCCAATGCCTGGCGACGGGCTTTTAAATAGCGACCTTCCACACTGGTCGCCGTGGGTTTAATAAAGGGAAGGTCGGCCACTTCGTCATCCGAAATGGGCAGGTGGTACAAATCTCGAAAGTGTCGAATTTCTTTTTCACCAAGTTTTTTTTGTTGGTGAGAGTGGTTGCGTCCTTCACCTGCTTCTCCCATCCCATACCCTTTAATGGTTTTGGCCAATATCACGCTGGGTTTTCCATTGCGTTGTGTGGCCCTGGCATAGGCAGCATATACTTTTTCAGGTTCATGTCCCCCCCGTCCGAGTTGTTCTAATTGTTGATCAGATAAATGGGCCACTGCCGCCAATAAGTCAGGGGTTTTGCCAAAAAAGTGGGTTCGCATGTAACTACCTGGCATCACAATGTATTTTTGGTATTCCCCATCCACGACTTCGTTCATGCGTTGGATCAACTCATGGCGGTAAGGGCCTGCTAACAATGCATCCCATTCTTTCCCCCACACGACTTTAATGACTTCCCATCCCGCCCCGGTAAAGGTGCCTTCCAGTTCTTGGATGATTTTGCCGTTGCCCCGAACAGGCCCATCCAATCGTTGCAAGTTGCAATTGATCACAAAGACCAGATTGTCTAATCCTTCTCGACTGGCAATGGATAATGCCCCCAATGTTTCGGGTTCGTCACATTCGCCATCCCCAATAAAACACCAGACAGTCGGATCATGTGATAACAGACCCCGGTGTTGCAAATACCGGTTAAATCGGGCTTGGTAAATGGCCATGATGGGACCCAGTCCCATGGATACGGTGGGGAATTGCCAGTAGTCTGGCATTAAATGTGGGTGGGGATAAGATGACAACCCGCCGCCTTTGGCTAATTCGCGTCGGAAGTTAATTAACTGGGATTCGGTGAGCCGGCCTTCCATAAAACCACGTGCGTATATGCCGGGCGACGCATGTCCCTGAAAGTACACTTGATCCGCCGTTCGACCGTCTCCGTTTCCTTTAAAAAAATGATGAAACCCTACTTCGTACAGCGTTGACGAAGAGGCAAAGGTGGAAATATGCCCGCCAATACCGTCGGATGCCTTGTTGCCTTTTACCACCATGGCCATGGCATTCCATCGGACCATGGCTTCGATTTTTCGTTCGATGACCAAGTCGCCTGGGTAGGGGGGTGTTTGGTCCGGAGGAATGGTATTGATGTAAGGGCTTTGGGTAATGGGATGATAAATGCCTAGTTGACTGGCTTCGGTTTGTAGCGTAGCCAACAGTGATCGTGCAGCGTCGGTCCCCTTGTATTTGGCGAGGTATCGCAACGAGTCCAAACACCGGCTTGTTTCGAGTTGGAGGCTCACATCAGATGATGTGACGGGTAATTGAACGCTCATGGATCGATTGACTCCTGAATGGTATGAGGATGACAAAGGAGGTTCAGTTTACATCATTTGGGAATGTGTGCAAAACAGTAAACCACATGGGTGACCCTACACGGACGATCGTCATGTATTGGATGGTGTTATGGCACTCGTTTCATGTTAAAAAAGGGTCGTAGTAAGGGGGGCTAAAGGGTGATGAAAGGATGTCGATATGACCAGCCCGCTTCAAGCTTGTTGGTTTGGGTTGCCAGCTTCTACTACTCGTTCTCGGTGTTGGGGGTCTCTTCTAAAGGGAGTAGTCGATGGGATCTCCCACTGTCTTACACAAGGGGGTATGACGGAGGGTCGAAGAGAGCTCTCTGTATCAGGGGCCAATATATTTATGCTTGCATTGATGGCTGGTTTGGGTGCTTCATGCATCGCCGGTGTCTGTTTGATGTGTTGTTATTATGCTCGACATTCCCATGGTGCCCATCAAATTCATGCCGAAAATGGGGGGCTTGGCGTGGGTGAAGGATCTTCTGAGATACGTGTCAGCATGGGGTTTCAAGTATTGAGACTCCCTGAGGGTACCATTGGGGATATCGAAGATTTGCGTCGCTTCCAAATGACCATCACCCGATAGTATGGCAGTGTCGGTTGGATTCTAGGTGACGATTGGATGGGTGTTGTCCCCACTTTTTAACCGGCTGAGGGGCTCGTGGGTTCCATATCGCCTCAAGATGCATCTATATGATGGCGGGTATTTTCTGTGGGTCATTTTCCTTGTCTGTGATTGATTCCATGGCATTTTTGCGTTACATTCAGTTGGCGTTTGATGTAAGGGGTACTGTCATGGGTCATCAGTTTGTCGGTGAACCCGATGGTTAAAAGGAATGGGTTATGGGATACAATCGATTGATTGGAATGGTTGGGATGATTGGTGTGGGGCTGTGGCTTGCAGGGTTGCTAGGCTATACCATGGCCAGTGGTAGTGTATCGGCTGGGTTATTGGTTTTAACGACGCTTACGTTTATTTTATTGGCAGGTGTGACCGTGCTAGGTGGGGCATGGTTGTTGTCTGAGTGGGTGTGGGTTCGCCGTCGTGCCCGTCATTTATTGGGTATATGGGGGTTGTTGTTAATTGATGCGGCGAAAGGTTTGTCAACTTCCCGTAATATTCGCTCATCATCAGAGAGTGGATTTGACTCTCGTTTGGCTCATTGTGCGGTGTTGTTTAGTCACTCGGATGTGGAATCCATTACGTATTTTATTCCCCGTATTAAGGGTGCAGACGAAATAGATGAACGTATTCCGGCCGATCATATGGTGGCCATTGGGAGCACCATTGAGCGGTTACGTGCCGGAGGGGTGGATGTACGCTTGCTGGTTTCACCATCCTTACAAGATGATGTGTCGCCACAATTGTCTTCTTTTCAGATGACCACGACTTCTTTTCCACTTCCTTCTGCGGTTTTTTCCTCCAATTGAATAATTGATCGATGTCCGATTTCACCCTGATTGACCATATTCGGGAGCGGTGGGCGTGGGGGTGGTGGGGGTGTACGTGACGTACGATCTAGTGGTGGGCTTTTTTATGGCTCCCTTCTTGAAAGGGGGGAATCCACTGGTGATTCATTCGTTGTTAGAAGGGTTTGTGACCCGGTTTAAGTTTTCGTTATTGGGTGGGATGATTGTGTCATTGCCTGTCCATTTGTTTCATTTGGTTCGGTTTGTGTTTCCGGGCCTTACGTTGCGTGAGCGTCGCCTTATTGCGTATTCGTTATTGGGTAGTGTGGGGTTGGCCATTATGAGTGGGTGGTTGGGTTATCGTTACTTTATCCCATTTGTTGTATCGTCGTTGTTAACCCCTGAATTTGTTCCCCATGGCGTATTGTTGATGTTGAATTACGAGCAAAGCGTGTTTTATGTTCTGAATTTTTTGTTGTGGGGTATTCTTACGTTTCAGTTACCGGTTTTGTTGGAGGTTTTGTTGTATTTAAATGTGATATCACGTCGTTTTTTACTGGTGCATACCCGGGCGGTGGTGGTGGTCATTTTAATTATTGCGGCGGTGGTGACCCCCCCTGATGTGGTCAGTCAACTGATGATTGCATTGCCCTTAATGGGGTTATATGGTGTGACCATTTTAATTGCCAAATTGGCAGGCTTTGGAGAAGGCCGTGTTTAGTGTGGGTGCTCAAGAACTCTTGTTGATTGCCATCGTCTTGGTGGTAGTGGTGAAACCAGAAGATATACCAGGTTTGGTAAGGCAGCTGGGGTATTGGTATGGTCGATGTCAGCGGTGGGTGTATATACTACGAAATGAAATTGAATCAATGGATTCAATGAAATAGGAGGCCGGTCATGATTGGGACAACGGAATTAGTGGTCATCGTATTGGTTATTGTGGTGCTATTTGGTGCGTCGGCCATTCCTAAATTTGCCCGGTCTTTGGGTCAAGCCAAATCGGAGTTTGAAAAAGGGTTTAAGTCAGGAAAAGAGAAGACCCCTGATGATGACCCATCTCCTTCCTCTAAGTCGTCTTAGATACGGGCGATAGGGGGGATAATATGGCCTTGGCGGTTTCGATGAGTGATAAGCACCTGTATTCGGTGGTGTTGTCAGGCCCGATCACCCAAAATGATCGGTGTTCTTGACCAAATTGCTGGGTGTCGTTGGCCACGATCCAATCGCATCCTTTTGACTCTCGTTTTTTTTGGGCAATAGATACAATGTTCCCATCGGCCACACAAAACCCGATCACCTGCTGGTGTGTTTTGTGTTGATTGACGTGGGCTAAAATATCGTCGTTTTCTATCAACGTGAGCAATGGGGGTCCATTGGTTTTGGATTGTTTATATCCAACAGGGTTTAATACTCGAAAGTCGCCCACGGCGGCGGGCATCACCAATGCATCCCATTTAGGCAGACTGTCCATCACGGCCTCTTTCATCTCGGCGGCCGTACGCACCATCTGATAGCCTGTTAATCCGGGGTAATGAAAGGGGATGGTGCTAATGACGCTCACGCTGGCACCCGATGCCATGCACCCCATGGCCAAGGTAGATCCCAATTGTCCGGTGCTGTGATTGCCAATGTAACGAACGGAATCAATGGGTTCTTGGGTGCCACCCATTACCACGCCAATCCGCATGCCACTCAGTGAGGGGTAGGGGCCCAATCGCCAAGCGACAGCAAAGGCAATATGGCCTGGGTCTGCCATGCGTCCCATCCCCACATCGCCGCAGCTTAATGCACCGGTTTCGGGTCCCACCCAAAAGATTCCGCGTTGGCTTAGCGTGGCCACATTGGCCTGGGTGGCGGGATGTTCCCACATGCTATCGTGCATGGCAGGGGCCATCATGATGGGGCATCGGGCTGCCAATAACAGACATCCCAATGGGTCATTGGCCAGTCCCATGCAGGCACTGGCGATGGTGTGGGCGGTGGCGGGGGCCACCACTATCATGTCAGCACGCTTCGCCCACTCAATATGTTGAGAATACCCATCATAAAAGCAATCGGGTGTCCAAGTGGGATGCTCGGACAGTACCGATAATGCGGTGGGGGTTACAAATGCCAGTGCGGCCTCGGTCATAACGACCCTGACGTCGTGCCCCTGGGATTTGAGTTGACGGACCAACGCAGGGGTTTTAATGGCAGCAATGCTGCCGGTTATCCCCAACACTAGCTGTGACATTTAAGTGGTTTTGCGTCGCTTGGGCTTTGATTTGGTGTCTGTTTTTTTGTCTGTACCCACCCCTTCTAACTGGGACACTTCATGGTTTAAATCCAATTCCATGCGTTGGAGCAATTCATTGTCCGTGTCGTGACTGGCATCGTGGGCAATATCTAACTTGCCCAATTCGATCTCCTTTAGGGCCACCAAAATAGGGTTGGGGTTTTCTTCGTTGATTTCGATGAGAGGCCGATACCCCTCTTTTAATTGGCGGGCCCGTTTGGCAACGGCCACCGACAAAAGAAACCGATTGGGAATTAACTTTTCGATTTCGGTCATACTAATCGAAGACAGCGAATGGGTCATGGGTATGGACTCCTTTAAGTTGGATGGGAACTTGATACTGTACGAATAATATCACGCACCGATTGAACAGCGGTTTCTACTATATCATTGATTACCACAAAATCGTACTGGTTTTGTCGTGACATCTCAATAAGGGCGGTGTGGGTGCGCTCATTAATCTGCTCATTGGTTAGTTTATTTGCACCCGTTGCC
>RGUG01000072.1 GCA_010027915.1 bacterium
CCACGCTGAACTTTGGGAATATCCGATTTTTTGACATAAATACGACGCCCAGGCGAACTAACGCGCTTGATGGCACGAATAACAGAGGATCCATCGTGAGCGTATTTAAGACCAATTTTAATCACCCGACGATTTTCATCTAAAGAATTCACTTCAAAATACTTAATGAAGCCTTCTTCTTTCAAAATTTTAACCACAGCTAATTTCATTTTACTAAAAGGAACCGTCACATCAGATAAATTCACCATAAACCCATTGCGAATGGCGGTGAACAACTCACCAATTACATCTCTACTACTCACAAAACACTCCTTCAATAAGCGTAATCATAGCAACTACCAAGAGCTTTGTTTAACACCAGGCAATAAACCATTGCCGGCCATGTTACGGACGCATATACGACACATACCAAAAAAACGTAAAAAGCCACGTGGTCGTCCACAATTGGCACAACGATTACGGAACTGGATGGTTCCTAATTTACGATCGTTGGTGTTTTTCTTACCTTTTCTAGCCATTACATCCTCCTATGATTTACGTTCAACAGACTTACGAAAAGGCATTCCAAGCCCAGCCAATAATTTATACGCCTCGTCATCGGTTTTGGCAGTGGTGACAAATGAGATGTCAAAACCCATTAATTGACCCGACTCATTTTCAGTTTCAGCAAAAATATCATCCACCTTGATACCAAGAGTATAATTGCCACGACCATCAAAACTATTGGTTGGAACACCACGAAAATCACGAATTTTAGGGAGCCCAACATTAAACAGTTTAGACACAAAATGCCACATACGATCGCGACGCAAAGTGACTTTACATCCAATAATTTGCCCTTCACGGAGTTTAAAGTTAGAAATTGATTTTTTAGCACGTGTCAACAAGGGCTTTTGACCAGTAAGTGACCACATCTGATCCATGGTCTGCTCAATCAATTTGGCATTTGAAGTCGCAGCACCAACTCCACGATTAATAACTACCTTTAATAAGCGAGGGACTTCCATCTTATTTCGATACCCATAAGATTTGGAGAGTGATTCAACTAGTACAGTTCCATAATAGGATTTCAAATCAAATATCATACTGCTCACCTCAGGCCTTGACCGTGACACGCCTGGTCACACGCTTACCATCCCGCACTTTCTCAACTTTTGCAGGGCTCCCATCTAAAATCAACCGAACATTTGACTCATGAAGGAATCGATAAGATGACACAATTTGCCCGGCACCACGCCGATCACCTTTTTTGTGGCGGACCTGAGAGGCAACGCCATCGACTGCAACATAAACACCATTTTCCCGACGTTTTAGTGCAATAACAGCACCAGTTGAACCTTTGGCGTCGCCAGCAATAACCTGAACCATATCATTAATTACGAGTCTATTCATCATATCACCTATATAACTTCTTTTGCCAAAGAAGCAATTTTAGAAAACCGTCCTTTTTTCGCATTTTTGATTTCACGAGGAATAGGTCCAAAGACGCGTGAACCACGGGGATTACCATCTTTATTCACAATGACCACTGCATTTTGGTCAAAGCGAACAACGGTGCCGTCATCCCTCACAATACGAGAACAAGTGCGGACGACCACACAAGTAACAATTTCTTTCCGCTTTACAGCACCACCAACACGAGCTGACTTTACAGTAGCTATAATCTCATCCCCCACACGGGCGTATCGTCGACGGGTGCTGCCCACGACATGAATACACAAAACCTCTTCGGCACCAGAATTGTCAGCAACCATCAACCTAGACTCATGTTGAATCATTGGGTAGCCTCCGAAGAACGTGAAACCACTGACAAAATGACAGCACTTTTCCGCTTAGAAAATCGACGGGTGTTTTTAAGAGAGACCATGTCGCCTACAAGTGAGGAATCGGAAGGGTCATGTACCATGAAACGCTTCTCGCGACGTTGGGTTTTACCATAACGAGGATGAGTATACGTCACATAAACGGACACCAATCGAGACTTAAGCCCCGAAATTCCCACCACTTTTGCTAACGATGTGGATTGGGACACATTACTATTAGTGATCTGAGTTACCATACTTTACTCCACAACTTGAAAAGTTGAATATTGCTCTTTAGACACCACCTTGGTCCCAACATTAAGCTTGTGTGAAGCCAAGCGAAATGCTTCGTGGGCTTGAGCATGTGATACACCACTGATTTCAAACAAAAAACGACCAGGTTGAACTGGACACACCCAAAATTCCGGGGCACCTTTACCCTTACCCATGCGGGTCTCGGCAGGTAATTTAGACATGCTTTTATCAGGAAAGACACGAATCCATATTTTGCCACCACGCTTTACATAACGGGTCATGGCCCGACGCGCAGCTTCAATCTGTTTTTCGGTAACAAATCCGAGATCAAGACATTGCAAGCCATACTCACCAAATGACAGTGTCGCACCACGTAAGGCATGCCCACGATTGCGGCCGCGCTGATACTTTCTATACTTCGTTTTTTTCGGAATAGCCATAACCTACCTCAACGACTTTCTGAAGACCTAGAGCGCAACACGTCACCTTTAGAAATCCACACCTTGATGCCAATGGTACCATAAGTAGTAGCAGCAGTAGAAATGGCAAAATTGATATTAGAACGCAAGGTATGCAAAGGTACTTTTCCTTCACGATACCACTCAGATCGGGCAATTTCAGCCCCACCAAGTCGCCCCGAGCATGCAATTTTAACACCCTGTGCACCCGCTTTCATAGACCGTTGAACCGCCGACTTCATCACGCGACGAAAAGGAATGCGACGTACCAACTGAGAAGCCACCCACTCACCCAATAAAACAGGACACAAATCTGCACTACGCTCTTCAATAATTTTAATCACGTATAAACGACCAAATTTTTCACGTAGCAAGGTGGCAAAAGCAGAGGTGTCAGGAGACCCTTTGCCAAAAATAATGCCGGGACGAGCAATCGTTACAACTGCTTCAAAAGCATCAGACTTGCGATTAATGGCAATTTTTGACACACCACCACGATTGAACTCACTTTTTAGAAAAGCTTTAACCAAACGACTTTCACGTACAAATTGAGCATATTCTTTTTTGGCAACAAAACAAGAATCAGCCCAGGATTCTGTGATTCCAAGCCGTAATAATTTAGGATTGGCTTTCTGACCCATAAACTTATCGATCCTTTCCTACCAACTGAATGGTAACATGACCACAACGCTTTCGAATGGGATGAACCCGCCCACGACCAGCAGGTTTGTGCAATTTGAACACGATACCTTCATCCACAACGCAGCGTACAGTCAGATCAGAAAGAAGCACCCCCGGCTGGAGAGATGCGACCACCGAACGTAATCCTTTGGCAAAAACCAACCCAGACGGCGTAACCAGATTACGGAGAATGGCAATCGCTTCCACCAATGGCTTCTTGTCGATTGTAACGGCAATACGACGCAACTTAAATGGGGAAACACGTACATTTTTACAACGAAAAGACGAATAGGAAACACGTGGGTATTTATCACCAAAAACAGTTAAAGAAGGCGCATTGGGGCGGAGAGAAGGAGAAACAATCATTTCTTGTTACCCCCATGGGCTCGGAATTTGCGAGTAGGTGAAAACTCACCGAGCTTCTGACCAATCATACTTTCTTCAACAAAAACAGGAACATGGGTCTTACCATTATAAACACCAAACGTGACGCCAATCATATCAGGTGTAATCAAAGAGCGGCGAGACCATGTTTTAATCATTGCCGTGGATTCAGCAGGACGAGACGACACTTTTTTTAACAAGTGGTCATCAACAAAAGGGCCTTTTTTTCTTGATCTAGCCATAACGACTCAATACTCCTCTATACTAACGACTACGACGAGATAAAATCTTACCAGTACCACGTGCCACACGATCATTCCTGGTACGGGCACCGTAGGCTTTTTTACCATGTCGCGTTAGAGGCGCAGCACGGCCAACAGGGGCTTTACCTTCACCCCCCCCGTGGGGGTGATCACAAGGATTCATGACCGCACCACGCACATGTGGACGACGCCCAATCCAACGACTCGCACCCGCCTTGCCAGCAGATGTGTTTCGCCAGGAGGCATTACCAATCGCACCAATGGTAGCCATACACTCCAAAAACACCTGACGGGTTTCACCAGATGGTAATCGAATGATGGCATACCGATCACCTTTGGCCACCAATGAGGCAGATGCACCAGCGGACCTAACCATTTGGGCCCCTTTACCCGGCTTTAGCTCAATAGAAGAAATGGTAGAGCCAACAGGTATGTCCTTAAGTTTCATCGCAGAACCCAACTGAACATCCACATTAGACCCGGCAGACACATGATCCCCAACTTCTAAGCCATTAACTGCCAAAAGGAACCTAGCATCACCATTAGCATATCGAACCAAATGCAAGAGTGCGGAGCGAACAGGATCGTAATGTAACGAAGAAACACGCCCTGCAACGCCGTGGTTATCACGATAAAAATCAACTTGACGATAACTAATTTTTCGACCAGCACGACCACGTACAGTGATGGTTCCAACATCACCACGACCAGCCGAAACATGCAAACGAGATTTTAAACGCTTGGCCAACTTAAGATCAGCTTTAGGGACCGAAGGAACAGACAAAACACGACGGGCTCGGGACCCATTGGTGACGGCCTTCATCTGTTTTAGCGAAACGCTTTTAAACTTACTCATTGGAATGGCCTCCAGACCCTGATACCGTCGCAAGTTCATTGGCAGTGACAGCCGATGTAGCATTCAAAGCAGGCAGAGCAATAACATGGCCATACGACAAGGTGACCACAGCAACTTGCTGACGAACACGTTTGATTAGCTGGATACGACCACGGCGAGCACGCTTGGCACCATGGCACAGAATATTAACCTTGTCAACCTTAACAGAAAACAAACGCTCAACTTCTTGACGAATTTGAATTTTATTGAGATCGCGGACATTAAAAAAATATTTACGAAGGGGTTTGAGACGCTCAGATTTTTCAGTAAACGGTTTTAACTGAATCATACTTCTAACCTCTCTTTCAATGTTTGAGCCGCAAGATGTGAAAACAATATCAGATCAGATTGCAGCAACTGATCAATTGGAATGCTATTAACCCCTGCAACAGAAACAAGTTTAATATTGCGAAACCCAATGAAAGATGCGAGCTCATCATCGGAATAACCGGTCACTAAAATAGCACGCTTACTGTGTGCCAACCGCTCAGAAACAAGGGAAGAAGCAAGCGATGTCTTCGACACGGTGGAACCCGCAGCAAATACAAAGATTTTTTTATTGACGTTGTTAAACAAATGAGTCAAAGCAAGTCGATACCCCAACTTGACCACTTTTCGGTTGAGCGAGATTGCATGATCACGAACAACCGGACCAAAGACCACCCCCCCACCGACACGCAAGGGGGTCCGGGTTGAACCCATTCGAGCATTACCGGTACCCTTCTGCTTATAGGGTTTTTTACCACCACCGGACACTTCACCACGGGTTTTCGTTTTATGAGTGCCCTGCTGCAAACGAGACAACTGCAAAGTACGTATCAAGTAAAGCACATGGGCAGCACGTTGCGGGGGATAAGAACTCAACCGCAATGAATCGAAACCAAAATCAAACTGCCCAATTGGGTTACCAGCATGATCAATTACTGACACTTCCATAATCTAACCCTCATCCCCCCAACACTTGTACCCAGCCATTTTTGCCAGGAACAGAGCCAGACAACACAATAAGACCCTTTTCCACATCAGTGGCAACCACTTTGAGGCCTTTAACAGTAACAAAACCACCACCAGAACGCCCCGCCATACGGGTTCCCTTTAGAACACGGCCAGGCGTAGTGCCCGCACCAATCGAACCAGGGATTCGATGGCTTTTAGACCCATGAGACATTGGACCACGCTTGAATCCATGACGTGCAATCGTACCTGTAAATCCCCGACCTTTAGATCGGGACCTAACGCTCACCTCGTCTCCAACAGAAAAAGCAGGTAACCCAACATGTAAATCATCAGCCGGTGCTTGCACCCCCTTAATAAAAGAAGGACAGAACGAAAGAGCCTTAAACTGTCCGCGCCATGCTTTATTATTGGCTTTTTTGGAAGCAACACCCACGCCAATCAACTGTACACCAGAATCCTCACGCACGACCGAACTAGCCAACACTTGCATGATGGTAACAGGGGTTACAACCCCACTCTCATCAATAGACTGAGACATCCCAATTTTTTCAGCAAATAACACCTTAACCATACCAAACTCCAAATTCCAAATAATGCATCTAATTCAACTTAATCTCAATACTGACACCCGATGGCAAATCCAACTGTGTCAATGCATCGACAGTGGTAGATGGGGGATCCAATATGTCAATTAATCGCAAATGAACACGGATTTCATAGTGCTCACCAGAACGCTTATCAATATGGGGTGACTTCAATACACACCACACACGCTTGCGGGTAGGCAACGGAACCGGACCTACCACACGTGCACCAGAACGCTCAGCAGCCTCAACAATTTTTTTGGCAGACTGATCGATAACCGACGAATCGAACGACTTTAAGCGAATACGAATTTTTTGTTTGGCACGAACTTTAGAAGCAGATTTAATAGCCATTGTGATTACTCAATAATCTGGGTTACAACACCCGCCCCAACCGTACGGCCACCCTCGCGAATCGCAAAACGCAACCGCTCTTCACATGCCACCGGTACAAT
>RGUG01000073.1 GCA_010027915.1 bacterium
CATTGGGGTGGGATGGGCTGGTCAAGGTGGGGATGTTTGTGTCGGTTGTATTGGTGGCGTGGCTGTATTTGGTATCGCATCGGGTGTTTGAATTGGAGGCCAGCTCATCATGACCCACCCATTGGTAACCGATCCGCCCGAAGGGGTAACCGGTCAAGGATTTTATTTGACCTCGTTAGAAAAAGCGGTGGCACTGGCCCGGAAAAACTCTATATGGCCTTTACCCTTTGCCACCTCATGCTGTGGGATTGAATTTATGGCAACCATGGGGTCTCATTACGACTTTGCCCGGTTTGGGTCAGAGCGCCCCAGTTTTTCTCCCCGACAAGCCGATTTGTTGATGGTCATGGGGACGGTGGCCAAGAAATTGGGCCCCATTCTTAAACAAGTGTATTGCCAAATGGCCGAACCACGGTGGGTAATGGCCGTGGGGGCTTGTGCCTCTAGTGGGGGTATTTTTGATACCTATAGTGTATTGCAAGGCATTGACCAAGTGATTCCGGTTGATGTGTATGTGCCGGGTTGCCCTCCCCGGCCTGAGCAGATTATTGACGGATTGATGGCGGTTCAGTCGTTGGTGGGGACGGAGTCGTTGCGCCGGCGTCATTCGGAATCATATACCCAATTGCTGAAAGGGTATGGCATTGACTAACCTCGCACTTCCTATGGCTACCCTTGAACCCACTCCGTTTGGGACGGCGGTGTCTGAGACGGTGGCTCAGCACTTTCGGGTATTGAACCACGTCTTGCAATATGGGAATTGGTGTTTAGAAGTGGACCCAACGGCCTATTATGCCGTGGTCCAAGACCTAAAACATACCCATGGCTTTACGATGCTGGTTGATTTATGTGGGGTTCATCACGTGGCAGAACCGGCCTCTCTTGCGGTGGTGGCCCAGTTGCATCATTTACCCGAACAAACCCGCTTGTTTGTCACCGTGCAATTGCCCATCACCGATCCTGTGATTGACAGCCTGGTGCCATTGTTTCCATCGGCCAATTGGATGGAGCGTGAAACGTATGATTTTTTTGGGATTCGGTTCACGGGTCATCCCAACTTAACACGTATTCTGAATGAGGATAGCATGGCGTATTTCCCGTTGAGAAAAGAATACCCCCTAGAAGACCAGACTCGAACCGATAAAGACGATCGGATGTTTGGACGATGAGCCAAGAAAAACGAACCGTTACCGTTAATTTGGGTCCGACCCATCCTGCCACCCATGGGGTGTTTCAAAACATCATTGAGTTGGATGGTGAACGCATTGTGGCCGCCGATTCCACGGTGGGATATATTCACCGTGCCTTTGAAAAGTTAGCGGAACATCGCCCCTATTATCAAATTACCCCCATTACAGATCGATTAAATTATTGCTCGTCGCCGATTAACAACATTGGATGGCACCTCACGGTGGAGCGATTGCTGGGGGTGCAAACGACCCAACGCATTGATTATATGCGCATTATTATCATGGAATTGTCCCGCATTGCGGATCATTTAATATGCAATGGCATTTTGGGTGTGGATTCAGGTGCTTTTAGTGGGTTTTTGTACTTGTTTCAGCAACGGGAAGCCATTTATGAAATATTCGAGGAAATATGTGGCAGTCGCTTAACCACCAACATCGGGCGCGTGGGGGGATTTGAGCGTGATTTTTCAGAGACAGCGGTATTAAAACTGCGTCGGTTTTTAGCCGAATTTCCGGCGGTGTTAAAAGAATTCGAAGCCTTGTTTGATCGCAATCGCATTTTTATGGATCGTACCATTGGGGTGGGTGCCATTTCGGCGGCCCGTGCCTTGGATTATGGGTTTACAGGTCCCAATTTGCGTGCAACGGGCGTTGATTATGATGTGCGGACGGCGTCCCCTTATTCACGGTATTTGGACTTTGAGTTTGAGGTGCCCGTCGGAGAAAATGGGGATACCTACGACCGGTATTTGGTTCGAAACCAAGAAATGTGGCAAAGCCTTCGCTTGATTCAACAAGCATTAGACGCCATGCCAAATGATGGGTATCATGTGGCGGTTCCGGCTTTTTATCTCCCCCCCAAAGCCCAAGTCAACACCGTGATGGAATCCCTCATTTATCACTTCAAAGTGGTAATGGGTGAGATTCCCGTTCCAGTTGGCACGTTGTATCATGCGGTAGAAGGTGGCAATGGGGAGTTGGGGTATTATTTGATAAGTGATGGGGGGCGTTGTCCCTATCGCCTTCATTTATGCCTGAGTTTAGTGTTGCCCAATTAGAATCGGTTCAGGAATTGTTGAATCAATACCCAGCCGGGCGTCAAAAATCAGCTATTTTGCCCTTGCTTCATATGGCCCAGCATGCGTTTGGTGGGTATTTAAGTGTTGATACCATGAACTATGTTGCAACGTTATTAGGCATGCAACCCGTTGAAGTCTATGAAGTGGCCACGTTTTATACCATGTTTCACTTGACCCCTGTTGGAACCTACGTTTTAGAAGTATGCCGCACGGGTCCGTGTGCCTTGGCCGGGGCAGAAGATACCCTTGAACGCATTGAAGCAGTGTTGGGCATCAAAGAAGGGGAAACCACCCCTGATGGGATGTTTACGCTCAAGACGGTTGAGTGTTTGGCCTCTTGTGGCACGGCCCCGGTGATACAAGTGGGGGAGCGATACATCGAACAAGTGACCCCTGATCGGGTTCCCGATTTAATCCATCAGCTCAGAGAGGGGGTACGCCCATGAGTCAGATGGTTTTATTGGCGGGGGTTTCAGCCGATCCGGCACAGCAAGTGGTGGCCATCGATCGGTACGAGGCCATTGGGGGCTATGAGGCATTGCGGCATGCCATGGCCCACTCTACCCCTGATGATATCATCCAGTCCGTGAAAGAATCGGGCCTTCGGGGTCGAGGGGGAGCCGGGTTTCCCACTGGCACCAAATGGGGGTTTTTAGACCGTCGCCCGGATACCCCACGCTACTTGGTTTGCAACGCCGATGAAAGCGAGCCGGGCACCTTTAAAGACCGTTACCTGATGGAAAAAGTGCCCCATCGGTTGCTTGAAGGGATTATTCTTGCGTCGTATGCATTGGGGGTCCATACGGCCTTTATCTACATCCGAGGGGAATTAATGTGGCTCAAGCGTCAGTTAGAGGTTGCCATTGCCGAAGCCACCCAGGCGGGGTATTTGGGTGATCGCATTTTGGGTTCGGATTATTCTTTGCGGGTGGTGGTGCATCCAGGTGGCGGGGCGTATATTTGTGGCGAAGAAAGTGCGTTACTCGAGTCGTTAGAGGGAAAACGGGGAAACCCAAGGCAAAAACCGCCCTTTCCGGCCGTATCAGGGTTGTATGGGTGTCCCACGGTGATTAACAATGTGGAGTCGTTGGCATCGGTCCCTTGGATTGTCTTGCATGGTGGGGCGGCATACCGTCAGATGGGGATTGGCAATAGCACGGGTACCAAGTTGATATCCGCATCGGGTCATATCAATCGCCCAGGGGTGTATGAAGTGGTCATGGGGCTATCCGTGGAAGAGTTTATCGAATCAGATGCGTATTGTGGGGGAATTCGAAAGGGTCATACCCTCAAAGCCGTGGTGCCGGGCGGTAGCTCAGTTCCGGTGTTGCCTGCCCACTTGGCGTTGCGTACGGCGGCAGGTGAGCCACGCTTATTAACCTACGAATCCCTTGCAGAGGGCGGGTTTGTATCAGGGTCAATGTTAGGGTCGGGAGGATTTATTGTCATGGACGAGACGACCTGTATGGTGCGTAATACCTGGCAATTTGCCCGGTTTTATCACCATGAATCTTGTGGACAGTGTTCGCCCTGTCGCGAGGGAACGGGTTGGCTAGAACGGGTCTTGCATCGCCTGGAACATGGGCATGGGTCACCAGAAGACATCGACTTGTTGGTGGACATCACCAAAAAAATTGAGGGCAATACCATTTGTACATTTGGGGATGCGGCGTCATGGCCAGTGGCCAGTGCGGTCCGACATTTTAGGGGTGAGTTTGAGTACCATGCCCATCATCCCGATCAGGTGACGTCACGGCATCATCCCATTGTAACCGACCGGATAGTGGCATGAGCATGTATCGCATCACGATTGATGGACAGACGCTATCAGTACCGCCCGGTACCACTATTTTGCAGGCGGCACGCCAATTAAATGAGGACCTGGCACCCCCTGCCATGTGTTATACCCCGCTGTTAAGTCAGTCAGGGGGGAAATGTCGTACCTGCATGGTAAAAGTGGCCCGGGTATCCGACGCACAAGACCGGCCCTTGCCACGCTTGGTGCCATCATGCCGCACCGCGGTAGAAGATGGGATGATCGTCTTGAATCGTGACAGCGAAGAAGTGGTCAAAGCCCGCCAAGGGGTGGTTGAGTTGTTGTTGATCAATCATCCGTTGGACTGCCCGGTGTGTGACCAGGCAGGAGAATGTTCCTTGCAAGATTTAGCCTTTGAGCATGGCAAGAGCACCACCCAGTATAAGGAATCCCGCCGACGGTACCCCGTGACCCATTTTGGTGATCGCATTAAATTGCACATGAACCGCTGTATTTTATGTTATCGGTGTGTGTATGTTGGCGAAGAGGTCACCGGACAACGTCAACATGGGGTCATGTGGCGGGGGGATCGGGCCGAAATTTCGTCGTATGTGGCCGCCAATGTCGACAATGAATGGTCGGGAAATATGATTGATGTGTGTCCCGTGGGGGCATTGACCGATCTCACTTTTCGATTCAAAAGCCGGGTTTGGTTTACCAAACCCATGCTGGCCCATCGGTCTTGTGACACCTGTTGTGGCAAGGCGGTGTTATGGCTTAAAGGAAACGAAGTGTTGCGTGTCACCGCACGCAAAACGGGTACGGGTGATGTGGCGGCATTCATTTGTAACACCTGTCGGTATGACAGCAAAAACTTATCCCAATGGGAAGTGGAAGGGCCCGCACCCATTGACCCGCACTCGGTGATTGCACAAAATCACTACACATTACCCATGCCGGAGACTGCCCATGAATGAGTGGGTACTGTTTTTGGTCCATAAAAGCGTGCTGATCATGGTCTTTTTTGCGGTGACCTTGGGTGTGGCTGCGTATGCCACCTTGGCCGAACGAAAATTTGCGGCCTTTTTTCAAGACCGTATTGGGCCTGATCGGGCTGGAAAATTTGGCCTTCTTCAACCCCTGGCAGATGGGGTTAAGTTCTTTTTTAAAGAAGATTTCATACCCCAACAGGCAGACCGGTTTTTGTTTGTATTGGGGCCTGCTTTGTCAATGGCGACGGCATGTATGTCCGGTGCGGTCATTCCTTGGGCCGCTGACTGGGTCGGCGATGGGATTCGGATACCCATGCAAATTGCGGACCTTCCGATGGGGGTCTTGGTGGTGTTTGGGGTGGTGTCGTTAGGCGTATACGGGATTATGATTGGGGGATGGGCATCCAATAACAAGTATTCTGTGTTGAGTGCCATTCGGGCGTCGTCTCAAATGGTCAGTTATGAATTGGCGATGGGATTGAGTTTGATTGCTTTGGTGATGACAGCCGGTACCATGAGCATCAGAGAAATTGTGCTTCAACAGCATACGGTATGGTTTGTTTGGTTACAGCCGTTGGGGTTTCTTATTTTTATGATTTGTTCGTTTGCCGAAGCCAATCGCACCCCTTTTGATTTGCCTGAGTGTGAAACCGAATTAATCGGGGGGTATCACACCGAGTATTCGAGCATGAAACTGGGGTTTTATTTATTTGCAGAATACATCAATATGTTTGTGGCCTCCACGGTGATGGCCACCTTGTTTTTTGGTGGGTACCAGATACCCTTTTTATCCATGATTCCCAACCCCTGGGTCACCTTGGTGTCATTGATGGTACTCTTTACTAAAATTTTCTTTTTTATGTTCGTGTTTATTTGGGTTCGATGGACAGTGCCTCGGTTTCGATACGACCAATTGATGCGCTTGGGTTGGGTAGTATTGTTGCCCTTGTCCATTCTGAATTTGGCCATCACGGCCGTGATGGTGGTGTTGACATGACCCCTGGCACATTGTCCGGTCGTGCCAAACCGGTGGGTCGTCCCCCTATGACATGGTGGGAACGTTCGTATTTGCCTGCCATTTTATCGGGCATGTGGATTACCTTTCGTCATTTTTTTCGTCGCAAAGTGACGATTCGATATCCCGAACAAGAGCGTCCACGCAGCCCGGTGTACCGTGGTCTTCATGTGTTAAAACGCGACGAACAGGGGGCCGAACGGTGTACCGCTTGTGGGCTGTGTGCGGTTGCCTGTCCGGCGGAGGCCATCACCATGGAAGCGGGGGAAAGGCAACCGGGTGACGAACGGTTATACCGAGAAGAAAAATACGCCGTGTCGTATGACATTAACATGTTACGATGCATTTTTTGTGGGTTTTGCGAAGAGGCTTGTCCCAAACAAGCCATTTATTTAACCGATCGCATATTACCGGCTGCTCAGAAACGGCGTGATTTTATATGGGGAAAAGACCGGTTATTAGAGCGGCCTGATTCTCGGATTGATGTGGATACCCGTCATGGGTATGCCAAAGGGGATGAGGCATGACGGATCTTTTATTTTTGGCGTTTACTTTTTTTATTGCATCCAGTGCAATGGCGGTGGTAATGGCACGGAACCCCATTTACAGTGTCTTGAATATGTTTGACTGCGGTTTCAATGTTCTCTTCATTGGCAAC
>RGUG01000074.1 GCA_010027915.1 bacterium
TTGATGACTGCGGCCAGCCTCAGGCCATCTGGCATTTGACCCAATGCGTTGGAGTCCCCGTTGGGGGGTATATAGGGCGTTGATTCGGCGAGTGAAGGGGGGGGTATACATGCTGATTCTTGATGCGTTTTTACCCCTTTGATGACTGCGGCCAGCCTCAGGCCATCTGGCATTTGACCCAATGCGTTGTTGTCCCCGTTGGGGGGTATATAGGGTTTTGATCGGCGAGTGAAGGGGGGGTATACATGCTGATTCTTGAGACTTTTTTATCGCTTTGATAACCGTATGGGCTATTCTTGTGAGATGCTGAAAAATGTCTGCGTGTTCAACACCAGCACGCTGCCATTGTTTATTTTGTTTTATTAGATGTTGTCGTCACGAGATAAGTTAAAAACATGTCTCATCCAATTAAAAAAGGAGAAATCGATGGGAGGATTGGCACATCGACGGCATGACATTTCAGATCGAACCTGGGAGATAGTGAAGGATCGACTACCTGGGCGAGAGGGTATTGGGGGAGGCAGGGCGAGGGACAATCGGTTGTGTTTGGATGCCGTATGTTGGATGTTGAGAACGGGAGCCCCGTGGCGTGATGTGCCGCCAGACGATGGAGACTGGAAAAACACCCATCGCCGGTTTTGTCGTTGGCGAGATAAGGGGATAGGGGAGAAATGTGAGAATCGTTGGGTACCGAACCGGATGATGAATGGCTCATGATGGATGCCAGTCATGTGACGGTTCATCCCCATGCATCGGGGGCCAAAGGTGAAACCAAGATAGGGCCCGCACAAAAGGGGGCACCATTCCAAGAACCATTGGCCGTGGATACGAATGGGTTGCCGGTCCGAATGATGATTAAGGTACCCGAGCAGATTGCACACAGGCTCACGCCTTAATCCAGGGGATTTCGGCAGGGCATTGATTGGCGGATCGAGGATATGACACGGATGCGATTCTTGAACGAGCGTTTCAAGCCCCAATCCATCCGGCCATTCCGCCAAAATGTAATCGAAAAAACAATCGAGACGACGATCGCTATTGGCACACCCTGCGTCATGAGGGTTGAAAATGCATTTCTTTATCTCAAACGTTGGCGGGGCATCGCCACTCGCTGAGGCAAAAAACTCAGCCTCATTCCTAGCTGCTGTCCAGATTCGATGACTTTCTCTATGGGCTCTTATCTCGTGACGACACTATGTAGCAATGTACACGTTGATTGCGGTGGTGTGATACTAGATCACTACCACCGCCTCTAGCAGGTTGGCATCGCCCTTTTTATCAGCGGGGGTAACCGTTCCTACCTATTGGAGCTACCCACAACAGGACGGGTAGGGCTCCCTGGTAAACTGTTTGCTGCCTCAGATCGAAGTCTACGCACTTCAAACTCTATAAAAAACGGGTATATTTTACGAAAACGTTCTCTCGATTCTTCATAGGGGGTAAGCTGTCTGTAAACCGCACATTGTTCCTCATGGGTCAGTATTCCCCATATGCGATTGATATGATGAGCGATGTCCCTAGGTTCCATGTTATATATACTTTCGGCCCCCTTTTCGGTTATGATCACATGGTCTCTGGCATCAGGGGGTGTACTCAAAATATTCATGAATAGACCAATCTGTTCTGGCTTGAGTTTTTCTAGTGCCTGTCCCCCCAAATGTAGACGAGCGGGTTCATCATACCGACTTGTGATCGTAGCGATTTCCTTTATGAGAGTGGCGATTCGCTTAGCATCCGATTCAGTTGTGTGGGGTTGTGTGGGGCTGCACGTCAGCCTTTCTAAGGCATGGGTAACACCAGCGGTTGTACCCAATGCATCATTCTGAACCGGCTGAGTTGTCTGACTTGCAGATACATTTGTAGGCGCAGAAATTCTACTCACACTAATATTCATTTGTGATATCCTTTTTTTCTATTTGAAAATAGTTAGAGTCGATGAACAATCGACATCCCAATGCAGTTAAGACCAACACGCAATACAAAACCCAACCCTTTTTGACGACTTGATACTATTTTCTCGAGAAGCATCCTCATTTTGCCATCACTTTTTTCCTACGTCAAGTTTCGTTTTTATTTTCAACTTATCATCAAATGGGCCGCCCTAACCATCACCCCTTCAGTTGAGACGAGGGGCCTGAATGAGGATCAATTGCCAAACGACCGGATTTAATCGATGATACCGTTCATGACCGATCGGTTTGAGTTACATGCACCCTATCCACCTGCCGGTGATCAGCCCCGTGCCATTCAACAGCTGTTGGACAATGTGGCCAATGGGGTGAATGAGCAAATTTTAATGGGTGTGACCGGATCGGGCAAAACATTTACCATGGCCAATGTGATGGCCCAGCTCAACCGTCCGGCATTGGTATTGGCCCACAACAAGACCTTGGCGGCACAATTATGTGCCGAATTTCGGTCTTTCTTTCCTCATCATGCGGTCGAATATTTTATTTCATACTACGATTATTATCGACCTGAGGCCTATCTTCCATCTCGGGATGTGTACATCGAAAAAGAGGCCCAGACCAACCAAGAAATTGAACGTTTGCGCCATGCCGCGACCCGTTCTTTATTAACCCGTCGGGACGTGATTATTGTGGCCTCGGTGTCTTGTATTTATGGGTTGGGGTTGCCCGAAGAATACCTGAAGGGGGTCATACACCTTCGAGTGGGGGAACGATATAGCCGTCGTCAGTTGCTATTGCAATTGGAACAGGTGCAATATGAACGCAACGATGTGGAATTGGTTCCGGGTACCTATCGCATCAAAGGGGACACCATGGATGTGTATCCGTCTTGGGCGGAACACTTGATTCGACTGGTCTTTTTTGGTGATGAATTGGAGTCGATTCAGCAGGTAGATGTGATGAATGGGCATGAATGGGGGCGTCAATCGGATACGGCTATTTTTCCGGCGACCCATTATGTGGTCTTAAATCAGTTGGATGGTCCCATGGCGGCTATTCGTCGTGAATTGGATGATCGGGTGAAGGAGTTAATGGCCCAAGGCAAAGAATTTGAGGCCCGACGATTGTCTCAACGTACCCTGTATGATTTGGAGATGATGGCCGAAATAGGCTACTGCAAAGGCATTGAAAATTATGCTTGGCATTTGTCCAATCGTCCCAAGGGGGCCCCGCCGGGGGTATTATTGGATTTTTTTCCCCCGGATTTCATCACCTTTGTGGATGAGAGCCATGTGACCATGCCACAAGTGAAAGGGATGTCGGCGGGTGATCGTGCCCGCAAACAAACCCTGATTGACTTTGGGTTTCGATTGCCATCGGCCATCGACAATCGTCCCCTTACCCTTGATGAGTTCGAATCCAAAATCGGTCAATTGGTGTACGTGAGTGCCACCCCTGGCCCGTACGAATTGTCACGATGTCGCCGTATGGATGCCCCAGCCAGACCCGACCATGCCCCGATTGAGTGGTCTGATTATTGGTTGACTGAACAAATTATTCGTCCCACTGGATTGTTGGATCCTGAGGTGATCATCAGGCCCACCCTGTATCAAATTGATACCCTGATGCAAGACCTGCATGACGTGATCAACCGAGGAGAGCGGGCATTGATTACCACCTTAACCAAGTCAATGGCCGAGGAATTAAGTCAGTATTTGGATGACAAAGGAATCAAAGGGTGTTATTTGCATTCGGATATTCAATCATTGGAACGCATTGATATTTTACATCACCTTCGCTCAGGCAAATTTGATGTGTTGGTGGGGGTTAACTTATTGCGTGAAGGGTTGGATTTGCCCGAGGTTAGTTTGGTGGCCATTATGGATGCGGATAAAGAAGGGTTTTTACGTAATGAACGGTCCCTTATCCAAACCATTGGTCGTGCGGCACGCAATGCCAATGGCAGGGTGGTTTTGTATGCCGATCGCATCACCGATTCCATGGCACGTGCCATTGCCGAGACCAATCGACGGCGTGGTTTGCAAATGGCCCACAATACCCAGCATGGCATCACCCCCATGACCATTCGAAAAGAAACCCCCGATATTCGGTCTCACGATCGGGTGACCCAAAGTCCCGCACGGCAGTTGGCTCAGTCGACGTCGCCGGTTGACTTACTTCGTGTGATGACCCAATTGAAACATGACATGCAGCAGGCGGCCCAGGCACTTGACTTCGAACTGGCGGCGGTTTTGCGGGACCAATTGGCCGCTTTGACGGAACAGGAAGGACTCCCCCCAGACGGGGGGGCCAGAGAAACAGGGAAACGATCCTCATCGAGTAGGGGGGAATTGGCTCAAAGGGATGGGGGGAAGGGAGGTTAGAGAAGCCCCCCCTGAAGGACCACTTTGGCAATCGAAAAATAAAGCAAAAGACCCGTGACGTCGACAATGGTGGCCACAAAAGGGGCCGAGGATGTGGCGGGGTCCAACCGCAACCATCGCATTAAAAATGGTAGCATGGCACCCCAAATGGTTCCCCACATGACCACCCCTACCAAGGCCAAGCCCACGGTGATGCCAATGAGCCAGGCGTGTTGCCCATACGTATGAAACAATGATGAAAACAAGATGACCCTCAGGCATCCAATGCTACCCAATAATACCCCGAGACCCAGCCCGGTGCCACACTCTCGGGCGAATACCCGCCACCAATCTTTTGGTTTGACTTCGCCCAGTGCCATGGCACGGACGATAATGGTGGCTGCTTGTGAGCCTGAGTTGCCACCCGAGCTAATAATCAAGGGAATAAACAGGGCCAACACCACGGCTTTGGCAATGTCATCTTCAAAAAAACCCATTGCGGTGGCTGTGAGCATTTCACCCAAAAACAAGACCACTAGCCATCGGCCCCGTTTTTTGGTGAGTCCCCACACGGAGGTATTCATATAGGTGTCATCCAATACTTCTGATCCCCCCAATTTTTGAATGTCAGCGGTATCGGCTTCTTCGACAATGTCCAATACATCATCCACGGTGACCATGCCCACCAAAAACCCATCGGTATCAATGACTGGTAGGGCGGATCGATCCGTTTTGGCAAATACAGAGACCGCATCGGTTTGATCCATGCTGGTACTAAGGGATACAAACGAGTGGTTGATTAATTGGCTAATGCGGGTATCCAAGGGGGCAATGAGCAATTCTTTGATTCGTAAATCATCGATTAATTTACCGGCTTGATCCGTGATATAAATCACGTCCAATGACTCTTTGTCTCGGCCATTGATGCGAATGTAATCCAATACCGCCTGGACGCTCCAATCGGGTCGCACGTCAATGTAGTCGGGGGTCATCACCCGTCCTACGCTGTGTTCGGGGTATCCCAATAGCATTTGGGCGACTTGTCGCTCAGCAGGGGATAATAACTCCATGAGGGGTTTTACCACCGGACCGGGTAATTCTTCCAATAGGGCGGTACGGTCGTCGGGTGACATTTCGTTGAGTAACAAGGCCACTTGGGTTTGACCAAGGCTTTTTAATAACTGTGCCTGGCAATCGGTTTCAAAAAAGCTGAAGGTTTGGGTGGCGACATCGCGTGGTAACAACCGAAAAATAAGGGCCTGATCGGCGGACTCTAACCCTTGCAACAAATCAGCCAAAATGGCGGGGTCTAATCCCAAACACATCTGACGAAGCCCTGTCCAATGCCGTTGTTTGACCAAATCATTGAGTGCGGATCTTGTCTGGGTAAGGGCCGTGTTATCCATGTGCTTCACCTTACCATGAGATCAAAAAAAAACCCATTCACGGACGATCGTGAGGCATGCTATCCGCTTTGATGGTGGGAGGCCATGCTTTTTTTCTCTGACCAAGCGGTCGCGATTTTGGTTTTGAATGATACGGTCATACCCTCAATCCCATCGCCCCCTTTTTTTCTGTCATCAAGATCATGATGGTCGATTAAATGGCCTGCCCATTATCGGAAGGGTTATGTGAAGATAAGCCATCCGCTGTGTATCGTGTCTCTTCTGGGGTGATGATGAGATCATGCTGCCGTAATAGGCAATGCTTGATTAGTATGGCCACCGGTCATGATGGGTAACTGGAGGATACGCAGTCGAGCTGACGATCAGGAAAGGGGGGCCACTTAATAAGATGGGGGATCCCACGATGGGTTCCCCCATTCCCCAATGGGTGGTGTATCCAGATATAAATGGTATGAAGACTGATTCCAACAGACGCGATACCTAACAAGTGAGACCCCAATGGTCGTCACGTGATTCGGGTGGGAGTGGGGATGCCTGGCTGGGTTAAGACCTCTGCAAAACATCGAACAAGGGTGGAGATATTGATAAGATGAACGATGATGAGACAAGTAAAAAAGGGAGGTCAAAAATGGCCACATGGTATGAAATAGACCTTAAGATACAACGTGGCAAAGATAGTCAGTTAATGAAAATGAATCGGCTGATTATATAGTGTCGTCACGAGATAAGTTAAAAACATGTCTCATCCAATTAAAAAAAGGAGAAATCGATGGGAAAATTGGCACATCGACGGCATGATATTTGAGATCGAACCTGGGAGATAGTGAAGGATCGACTACCTGGGCGAGAGGGTATTGGGTGAGGCAGGGCGAGAGACAACCAGTTGTTTTTAGTATGTTGGATGTTGAGAACGGGATCCCCGCGGCGTGATGTACCGCCAGACGATGGAGACTGGAAAAACACCCATCGCCGGTTTTGTCGTTGGCGAGAT
>RGUG01000075.1 GCA_010027915.1 bacterium
AGGGCGTTCACCAATTCTTTAGCGTACTCTTCAGTCTCTGCTTCCGTTGGATCAGTGCCAGTAATCTGCTTTACCAACTGCGCAACGACTGGCTTGACTGCCGGAACGCTGCTGCCGAAAGAACCGTTAGCCACTTCTGCTTTGAAGTCCGCACAGATTTTGGATTCGTTTGAAGATTTTCTAGACACGTTCCCGCCACCTGCGATGTCTGGGGTGAATAACCGGGATGTGTTGGCCAGTACCAAGGCATTGGTCAGTGTGTCATCGCCCATGACCCAGAACCGTGAGGTAGGACGGGTGGTAACCCCGTCTTCTCATGCTGTCACGGTGGCATTGGATGGGCATTGGGTAAAGGAAAGTGTGCTCAAGTTGTTGCCCTTTGGGGTGTTTAGTGTCTGGTCAGAGGGTACCCCCTTGGTGGTGGATCGTGCCTTTGTAAGAGGGCCAGTATTAAGGGGCGATTTGATTGATATATTAGGCCTGGTATCACCAGATCAGTCGGTGGAAGCCAAAGACCCAATGGCCATTGCTTCCCATGTTTTTCGGGCACCATCTCCTACCAAGTGGGCCTTGTCACGACGGATGACCAAAGCCGAAACGATTACCGCATTGGTTCGTTGGGTGGGCTTACCGTGTCCTGGGGTACGCACAGGGGTTAGCAACAATATAACCGAATGGGGGCATTGGTCCGCCCCGTATGTGGCCTGTGCTGTACAAGCAGGTTGGGTCTCGGCCCCATCGGCCGCTTCATCTAAATCGTTGATGACCAGGGCGGAGTTGTTGTCTCTATTACTGAAAATACCATCTATTTCCCAACGGGTGCGACATGCTTCGACACAGCCTTAGTCAGGCCTTATCTCAGTTAATTGGGGAGATACTCGGTGTGGCGTGCCCATCGGTAGTGGTAGAGGTGCCCGATGCTGGGTATGGGGATTTGGCCTCTAATGTTTGTTTTTCTTTGGCCAAAACATGCCGAAAAGCCCCCCATTTGATTGCCCAGCAATTGGCAGACGCATGGCCCCATCATCACCATGACAAAGGCACGTTGGTGGCAACCAATGGGTTTTTGAATCTGACCCTGTCTGATGCATGGGTGTGGTCGGAAAAAGACAGATTAAGTGGGTGTGTGATGAGCAATAGGCCCCAACGGGTGTTATTAGAATACGTGTCGGCCAATCCCACCGGGCCCCTCCATATTGGGCACGGCCGATGGGCAGTGTTGGGCAGCACGTTGGCACGCATCTTGCAAACGGTGGGTCATCAGGTAGAGACCGAATGTTATGTGAATGACGCCGGGGTGCAGATCAAAAAATTACACGAGAGTGTGGCAGCGGTGCGTCTCCATCAACCGGTGCCCGACGATGGGTACCATGGGGATTACATCGAAGCCTTGGCCCTTGGTGACGAAGACCCTGTACAAGTGATCTTGTCTCAGCAAACCCACGTGTTGTCGCGCATGGGCACCACATTTGATCACTGGATGATGGAATCGGCTTTGCATGATGGGGTGGCCATTCCGGCGGCCTTAACGGCACTTCAACAGGCAGGGGCGGTTTATGAGCAGGATGGGGCGGTATGGTTCGCATCAACAAGATGGGGAGATGATAAAGACCGGGTATTGATCAAGGGAGATGGGAGCTTGACCTATTTTGCGGTGGATGTGGCGTATCACCAACTTAAACTGTCAAAGGGGTACGACCAGTTGATCAATATTTGGGGTGCGGATCACCATGGGTATGTCCCACGGGTACAAGCGGCCATTCGGGCACTTAATCCGGATGTAACTTGTACCTTAGAGGTGATCATTGGCCAATTGGTATCCGTGCTAAAAGATGGGCAACCGGTGCGCATGTCCAAGCGAGCGGGTACCATGGTGGGACTTGAAACCGTGTTGGATGAGGTGGGCAGTGATGCCCTTCGGTTCATGTTGTTAACCAAGGGGGCCGACAGTCCGATTGAGTTTGATTTGTCACTGATGGCCCAACAATCCATGGATAACCCCGTGTTTTATGTGCAATATGCCCATGCCCGATTGGCTGCCATGTTGCAACGGGCGTCGGTAACCGATGCCGACAGTCGGATGTCGGGGGATGTCGGGGTGTTTTCTGCCCAAGAGAGACGCTTGTTAGGCTGGGTGTTGCAATGGGGCGATGAGTTAAAACGTGCGGCCGATACGTTGCAACCCCATCGTGTGACCACTTATGCGATGGAACTGGCCCGTTTGTGCCATGCGGCCTATGAAACCAGCCCCCTTTTGCATGCCACGGGGGTCGATCGAGGACGTCGTGCGGGGCTGTTCTGGTTGGCAAAGACACAATTGGCTGCCGTATTGGGAATCATGGGTATTGGTGCACCCGATCGCATGTGAGCAGGCCTTGTCTCAGGCGTTGGCATCCTTAAAGGATACCAAGCTAATCGTGGCCACATCCGGCGGTGGCGACAGCCAGGCCTTGTTACATGCATTGGCCTTGTTTCGTCCGGATATCGAGTTGGTGGCGGTATATTGTCACCATGGGCTGAGACCCGAGGACCGGTGTGCACAAGACATTGAGGCGGTCAAACAGCTGTGTCAGCGGCATGGGGTGTCATGGGTGGTGCGGCGTATACCAGTACGTGCCCATGCCAAACGGCATCGCATGGGAATCGAAGAATCCGGGCGACAGTGGCGTTATGCCATGCTCGCACACCTTGCCAAGCGACGGGGTGCCACATCGGTTGTAACGGCCCATCATTTGAATGATGCGGCAGAGACCGCCTTGTGGCAATTCATTCGAGGTACTCGCACCCTGTCGGCAATGAAAAAACCCCGCTGGTTGGGCACAATTGGCTTGCAACGCCCACTTCGCCTGTTGCCCCAAGCGACCCTGCAGGCGTTTGCCAAGCATCATGGCGTGCCAGTGTCAGTGGATCAGACCAACCAAGATACCCGATACACGCGCAATCATATTCGGCATGCGGTGATGCCAGTACTTCACACACTCAACACACATGCGGCGGTTCATATGGTGTCATTTGCAGATTATGTCACAGACCTTCATGATGCACTCGATGAGTTGTTTCCAACGGAAACGTATGTGAGACCCTATCCCCAAGGGGTACACATTCAGGCACGGGTATGGGCTTTGCCCAGGGTTATTCGGTATCGGTTATTAAGACACGCAATGGTCCAGTTGGGAATAGACCCCCATCCAGAGTGGGTGTCACAATTGGAGGCGGCCCCACAACGACAGGGGTCCACCCCCTGGGTGAAGGGGTGGTCTCGGACGGTATCAACCGATGGTGTGTGGCTGTATCCCACCCAACCCCCGTCCTTGGTGGCCACGACCCTTTCGTTGTGCCCGCCACAGAAACTGATATGGGGAGGGTGGCACATTGATGTGACCCAAACGCCCGATCCAACCACTGAATGGTCGATCAAACTCGATGCAAGCGTGTATGAGACCCTCCGGGTGGAGACCCGACGGCCTGGCATGATGATTCACCCGATTGGGTACAATCAACCCATCTCATTGCAGTCATTTTTGATTGCGCAACGGGTCCCCAAACACCTGCGGGAGTCCCTTCCTTTATTTTTCGATGGGGATCAATTAGTATGGGGCCCGATGCTTAGGAGGTCCATACACGTCTCATGTCAATCATCCGAACCCCGTTGGGTTTATTTATTGGTGTCATTGGGGTCATGTGTCAGCATGGGCTGATCGCCCGCACAGTGACCGCCCCCAGTCAGAAGCAAGTAGTACCGGCCGCAACCCTTCGGGCTGTATTAATTGATGACTTCAAAGATGGGAATATTACCCGCTCGCCTCAGTGGCGAACATTTGGGGGCATTAATGCCCAGGTTGAAGCCAACAATCAATCCAATGAGCCAGGCTTTCTGGGCCGTTATTCATTGCATTTGTCTGGAAAAGCCAATGGGGTATTGGTGGGGGGATTGAGTGTTTATCTTTCGATGGATGGGTCGATATATTCCGGGATTCAATTGACCCTATATTCCCCATCGCAACAAGCAGGAAGACTCACCGTGGAATTATATGACGATGACAATCGCAATTGTATCATTGAGCCCAATCCTTATTATCATGGTCATACCTTGGCGGATGATCGATGGGTGACCGATATAGCCGTTAATTGGCGGGGATGGCGGACGGTGACCATTCCTTTTACCCAATTTTTTGATCAAAACCCGGGGATTGGGGATGATAAGTGGAATCCGGTTCAGATGAACGGATCTTGTGGATTGGTGCAAATGCAATTGTTATTGCACGCCACCAAAAAAGGAGGGGCGGCTGATATTCGAATCGATAGCATTCGATTGTTACAAGGAGAGATCAAGCCGGGCCATGAAATGGTCGGGCCTCAAACAGAAATTTTAGATGCCCCTTATTCTGAGATGCTTGATTCGACAAAGGATGAACCATGACACGATTGGCTGTGATGCAACAACGACCCAAAATAGGGGATATTGACCACAATACCGCGTTGATTGTGGCCGCCATGCGAGCCGCCAAAGACGCAGGGGCCCTGGCAGTGGTGACCCCAGAACTGTTTATGGTAGGGTATCCACCCAAAGATATTTTGTTGGAATCTTTGACCATGACCGTTGTGGATAGTGCCCTCAGTCGCTTGTGCAAAGAAAGTGCCCTATTGGGGGTGGATGTGTTGGTAGGTGCCCCGTCCAAGGCCCGGGGGCGGCGGTTTTACAACTCGGTTTATTTGATTTCAAATGGCACGGTGATTCATCGGTGGGACAAGCAATTGTTGCCTTTTTATGATGTGTTTGATGACCCCCGTTATTTCGTGTCCGGTAAACCCACTGATGTGGTGGTCCATCGAGGGATACGATGGGGGGTGATGATTTGTGAAGATGCTTGGGCGGATATGTACCCTGATGATTACACCATGAATCCCATTACCCAATTGGCCCTGCAAGCCCCTGATTGCGTGATTATTCCCACGGCTTCGCCGTTTGAAGTGGATAAAACCAAGCGTCGTTTTTCGGTGTTGTCGGCATTGGCCAAACGGGTGAATTGCCCCGTGCTAATGGTCAACCAAGTGGGGGGGCAAGATGATGTGGTGTATGCAGGGTCGAGTATGTTGCTGCACCGTACGGGCTCGTTGTTGATGCAATGCCCTGATTTTTGGGAGGGGGTGGCCGTTTGTGAGTGGCAATCCGACCAAGTGGTATCGCTCAGAGTAGACACACCGGTGGCCCAGCGATGCGAGGCCATCCAAATGGGGATTCGAGATTATGTCCGATCGCATGGGGTTCAGTCGGTACTCATTGGCATTAGTGGGGGGATTGATTCGGCGGTAACAGCTGTCTTGGCTACCCAAGCGCTGGGCTGTGAATGGGTTCATGGGGTATTGATGCCGTCGGATGTTACGAGTCAAGAAAGTGAGCGAGATGCCCGTTTGTTGGCCCAACAATTGGGTATCGCATTGACGTGTATTCCCATTCAGTCCATGGTGGATGAGTCGTTGCGTCAACTGCCCATTCCGATTACCGGCACGGCCCTAGAAAACATTCAAGCCCGCATTCGGGGGTGTTTGTTGATGACCATGGCCAATCAACTGGGCGGATTGGTTTTAACCACCGGTAACAAGAGTGAATACGCCATGGGGTATTGTACCTTGTATGGGGATATGGTGGGCGGGTTTGCCCCCTTAAAAGATGTGTATAAAACCCAGGTATATGAGATGGCGTCTTACCTCAATCAACAGGTTCCTGTGATTCCGGGATACACCATTGAACGTCCTCCCACGGCTGAATTGCGTGACAACCAATTCGACACAGATAGTTTACCCCCTTATGACACATTGGATCCGATTTTATCGCAGTACATCGAACACCGGGCCAGTGTCGAAACCGTCATATCCAGTGGGACTGACCCCGATTTGGCTACGTGGGTGTACGATGCCATCCATCGGGTGGAGTACAAACGGCATCAAAGTGCCCACGGCATCAAATTATCCCACATCGCCTTTGGCTCGGGTCGGCGAATGCCGATCACCGGAAGGGTACCACGGTGATACGGGTGGCACCTCGGGCGGTGTTAATGGGGCGATGGGTGATGAAAGGGTTCCGTTCGCTGGGGTATTTTATGCTGTTTACGGTGCAAGTGTTTCGTCTGACCGTGACGGCCCCCATTCGCATCAAACATGTGGTGGAGCATGCGTATTTATTGGGTAGCAAATCGGTGGGGATTACGTTAATTACAGCCGGGTTTGTTGGCATGGCGTTTGCCTTGCAAGTGGTGAGGGAGTTTTTAAAATTCGGGGCGGGTAAAATGATTGGGGGCGTGGTGGGAATTGCCATATGGCGTGAGTTGGGTCCTCTCATGACGGGGGTGGTGGTGGCAGGTCAGGTGGGGGCCGCCATTGCAGCGGAGTTGGCCACCATGAAAGTCACCGAACAAATCGAAGCGTTGGAGGCCTTGGGTCAAGACCCCGTGCGGTATTTGGTCGTGCCTCGTTTGGTAGCGGTTGCCTTGATGATGCCCTTGTTGGTGGGATTGGCTGATTGCATGGGGTTTTTGAGTGGGTATGTGATGGCGGTGGGTATGGGTCGAATCAACCCGTATTGGGTGATAGAATCAGCC
>RGUG01000076.1 GCA_010027915.1 bacterium
AAACATCAACAGCCCCTCAACACCACCCCGTATCGCCCGCCAATTGACTCATCGGTTTTCACATACCGCCGTGATTGATCATGACACATCCCATGCAATCAGGGGTTACGAAATACACGGTTTGTTTGTATACTCGTCCTATGATCAATCAGCCTCTGGAGTCTGTTGCCACCCCATCGAGTCCCCAGCCGTCTTCAGGTCAGCGTCTTCCCGACTGGTTTAGACGCTCATTGGGCAAACGCAATGCCACCTTGCGATTGTCTGACCGACTCGGAGATGCGGTTCCCAATAGCATTTGTGAAGAAGCCCGTTGTCCCAACCGTGCAGAATGTTTTTCAAAGGGCGTGCTGACCTTTATGATTTTAGGCACCACGTGCACCCGTAATTGCGGGTTTTGTAGCGTGCGTCACGGCAAGCCATTGCCACCAGACCCCGAAGAAATCACCCCTATTTTGCATGCCATTCGCACCCTCAACTTACGCTTTGTGGTGCTCACCTCTCCCAATCGTGACGACTTACCTGATGGGGGAGCCTCTCATTTTGCCTTAACCGTTCAAACCATTCAATCCCATTTTCCTGATGTCAAAGTCGAAGTATTGATTCCGGATTTCAAAGGGGTAGAGTCTGATTTGGTGACCGTTATAAACAGTCGACCTCATGTACTGAATCACAATATAGAAACCGTTCCGTCATTGTATCGAACGGTTCGTAAAGGGTCGCTGTACCAACGGTCCATGACCTTGTTGGCACGAACCAAGCAGTTGGCCCCCTCTCTTTTGGTCAAAACAGGGCTCATGGTGGGGTTGGGTGAAACGGGGGATGAATTAGCCCGTGTCTTTGATGAAGTAGCCCGTTCCGGGGTGGACATTTTAACCATTGGGCAATACTTAAAACCCGATAAACAAAGTTTGGACATTGTCCGGTATTATCATCCCGATGAATTTGAAGCCCTTCAATCACGTGCCCTTTCGGCAGGTATTCGGTATGTGTTTTCGGGCCCCCATGTTCGCAGTTCTTTTTTGGCCGAGCATGTGTTTGATGACCTCCACATCACCCAATGACCATTGTGGTAGGGTTCTTCACTTCTCATGTGGTGGTGTTGTGCGTGACCTCGTTTTTTTTGGGTTCGATTCCTTTTGCATGGGTCATTGCCCGTCTTAACCAAGTGGATTTACGCACCGTAGGATCGGGCAATGTGGGGGCGACCAATGTCTACCGTGCCCTGGGTGTTCGGTATGCGGGGTTGGTGTTTGCACTAGACTTTTTAAAAGGGGCCATTCCCACCTGGATCGCCCTGAACCACGAATACCCATTTATTCACATGTTGGTGGGGGGATTGGCCATTGCAGGGCACACCTTCAGCCCTTTTTTACGATTGAAAGGTGGCAAAGGGGCGGCAACGGGTCTGGGGGTATTGGCCACCCTTGGATTTGATGTGTTTTTATTGCTGGCCACCCTTGCCACCCTGCTTATTACCACTACCCGTATGGTGGCACTGGCCACCATCGTCTGTGCGTTGGTATGCCCCCTCTTATTATGGCTGTTTCACTATCCTTCTCCCTATTGGATGGGGACAGGGCTGATGGCCATTCTCATTGTGGGCCGGCATTGGCAAAATATTCAACGCATGATTCGCGGAGAAGAACACACCCTCTGATGGCCACCGTCGGTGTCATCGGATCAGGGGCATGGGCCACTGTTTCGGGCATGTTACTTGCCAAAGCAGGTCATGTGGTCAAACAGTGGGTACACCGTGTCGAATATGCCGATGCCATTAACCATGCCCATTGCAACCATTTGACTTTACCCGACACCCCCCTTCCCTCCGCCATATCGGCCACGTTATGGCCCCAAGACCTTGCCGACGTGGCCGCATGGGTGATTGCGGTCCCGTCTCATTATTTATCGGCCCTTTCGTCTTTTCCGTATCAACAGCAGCCCGTGGTTAGTTTGGTCAAAGGGGTTTCCTCGTCCTCCTCACATCCCTTACCCATTCATGAGATGGCGACGTGGTGGGGACGGGTACCCGCCGTGTTATCGGGCCCAAATCTAGCAAGTGAATTGGCCAAAGGCATGCCCGGGGCTGCCGTGGTGGCATCCTCCGACCCAAAGCAAGCGGTATTTTTTCAGGGGTTATTTAGCTCAGAGCAGTTTCGCGTGTATACCAGTCATGATGAGGTGGGTGTGTCGTATGGGGGTATCCTTAAAAATGTGTATGCGGTGGCAGCAGGTATTGTCGATGGATTGGGATTGGGAATGAATGCCAAGGCTGCCCTGATGACCCGTGCTTTACACGAAATGTCCCGGCTGGGTGAACACTGGGGTGGACACGCCCTCACCTTTTATGGGTTGTCTGGTGTTGGCGATCTGATGGCCACCGCTTATTCGCCTGCCAGTCGAAACTGGCAAAGTGGCTACTTGATTGGTCAAGACCGGCACGATCAGTTGCCATGTCGTGGTGTTGCAGAAGGCATCCGAACCATCCAAACCATGTATCCACCCTCTGATGGCTCAACCCCCATCTATGATGCGTTGCGTGCGATTGTTTGCCAGCAACAACCAGTCAAAGATGTCGTGGCTCACGTCATGCGACGGGCGTTAAAAGCCGAACGCTCATGAATCGATGGTGGTTTGTGTTGTTGCGATTGATTGGGGATTTGGTAGCCGTTCCCTTGATTGTCACCCTGGCCTATAGTGCCAAATTTAAAATAGGGTGGGCGTTCCAGCGGTTGTTTAAACTCACGATTGGCCCTGTTTATCACTCGGCCCAAATTGAGCCTTATTTATCTAACCTTGGCATTATTACGGCCATTTGGGTGGGGTGTTATTTGGTGGTGGGGGTATATCGTCCCTTTAGGGGGCCTTTGGCAGAAATCGATGAATGGGTGGCGGTGGTCAAAGGCACCTCTGCTGCCGTGGTCAGCTTGATGGCGTTTACTTTTATGTACCAATCGTTTCCGGGGTCCCGGTTTGTCATGGTTTACCTATGGGTATTTGGACTTATCTGTAATGGCGGATTGCATTACATGGCCTTTCGAATCGAAATGCTTTATTTAAGCCGCTCTCGTCACCTTCGGCCTACCATTGTGATTGGGGACTCGCCGGCAGCCATTGATTGTATGGAACGGCTGGTATCGTTACCGGTATTGGGATACCGATACATTGGCAGTGTTGAATCACAACCCATTGACCCGGTGCCCTATGCCATTCGAGACGTCTACCGGTCATTGGGTACCTA
Organism: bacterium; assembly: GCA_010027915.1. Next base: position 3,239 of record RGUG01000076.1, read on the forward strand.
TTCGGCTTGGAAAAACATCCTCGAAACACACAAACCGGCCGTGGTGATGGTCATTGATCAACAACAAGTCAACGCCACGGCCATTCGGGAGTGGTGCCTTGAGCATCAACGTGTGTTTATGGTATCCGTTCGTACGGATACAGTGGGTGAAGACATTCAATTCATGTCATTGGATGGGATTCCCATGATGGAACATACCCCCTATACCCCCCCTTATCATCATTATGTATTCAAAACCATGATCGATTGGATACTGGCGTTGATTGGGTTGTTGGTATTATCCCCCCTGATGCTGTTGATTGCCTTGGCTATTAAAGCCACCTCTCCATCTGGACCTGTTTTGTTTGCCCAAGACCGGGTGGGGAAAGGCGGTCGTGTGTTTAAAATGTATAAATTCCGAACCATGATACCCCATGCTGAGCGTGATAGTGGGCCCGTGATGGTGGATATGGCCGCCGAAACCCGCTATATTGCCATTGGTCGTTTTTTGCGTCGTACCTCACTAGATGAGCTGCCCCAATTATTCAATGTGCTAAAAGGCGAAATGGCCATTGTGGGCCCACGACCCGAAAGGCCCCATTTTGTTGCACAATTTTCTGAACGTTTGCCTGATTTTCCCTTGCGACACAGTGTTAAAGTGGGTATTACAGGGTGGGCACAGGTAAATGGCCGCTCCCAACTTACCCATCAACCCGAACAAAAATTACGCTATGACTTGTATTATATTTCTCACTGGCGGCTAGGATTGGATTTTAAAATCATACTCAAAACAATTGAGTGGGTATTGCTCAGCCGAGAAGCCTATTGAAACGGGGGGTATTAGGGGGTCGGTTTGACCCGTTTCATTCGGGTCACTTGCAACTAATTCACTGGTGTTTATCCCATCAATTGGTGGATTGTATCGACATTGTACCGGTGGCTCATCCAGTCCACAAACCCGTGAGCCTCCCTTATGCCACCCGTCGCCAGCATATTGCCAAGGCCATTGAGGGATTGGGGGATCGGGTATCCATTAATGATATCGAAACCCTGCGGGAGGGTCCGTCTTGGATGATTGATACCATACTGGCCCTTCAGCAGCACCACCCAGAGGATACACTGTGCATCATCATGGGCAGTGACACCCTCATGGACTTTCATCGTTGGTACCAAAGCAAACGCTTGCAGTCATTGGTACAGCTGATTGTATTCAATCGCCCGTCTCATCCGTTGTCGTCGGTTCAATCATGGGCCCTTGATACCTTGTCTTGTCCCATTGAATGGGTCAACTCCCACTGGGATATATCGTCTACGGACCAACGCCCTCGCACCCGTTGGGTGATTGGCTTAACGGGTCGAATGGGGACGGGCAAAACAACCGCCGCCACCTATTTGCATGCCCAGTATGGGATTCCGGTTCTTTCATTGGATACATTGGGCCATGAGTGTTTGGCATCGCCCCTGATTCAAGCCGAACTGGGTGCCATCTTTGGGCCATTGCAATACACCCCTTGTGGTGACATCGACCGACAATGGCTCGGCAAGCGGGTCTTTTCATCTCCTGAAGACTTGGCTGTATTGAATCGAACGGTTCATCCGATGCTACGGCATCGGTGTGTGGAGGCGTTGAGCCAGCATCCCACTGGGATTGTGGTCATTGAAGGGGCCTTGTTACATGCCATTGGATTGGCCGCTGTGTGTGATGAGGTGTGGGTATTGGATGCAACGGATCAGACCATAAGGGATCGTATTGGGGATCGTGCGGATCGATTATGGGCCCAACCCACTCAATCGACATACCAAGAATGGGGGCGTGTGATCCACACCCCATCGATTGGGGCATTGCATGCTCAGTTAACCCAATGGATCACCCCCCTATTGCATCGCTGGCCCCTCCCCAAAAATGCCACGTGATGCCATGGGTTTCTTACTTAGACGCCTGCATTGGGGGATGGTCAAAAGAAAAAAAAAAGCATAGACTACGCATTATTTTATTTGTGCTATAGCTTATATTGTGCAATAGAAGGTGAGGGCCTCTTTTATGATAGCGTTTTTGATGAAGGGCGGGGTGGTCATGATTCCCCTGTTTGCCTGTTCGTTGTTAGCGGTCTATATTTTTTTAGAACGGCTCTTGTTCCTGTTTCTTCAGCGATTGCCCAATCAATCGGGTATCGACCAGGCCCGGTCATTGCTTTTGTCATTGGGTCGTCAACGTGCCGCCAACGAACTACTAGGGCACCCCAAATTGGGCACCCGTTTATTGGGCATTGCCATTCGATCCGCCCACTTACCCCACCATGAGATGCATGCCGAAATCACGGCGGGCACCCACTTTGAATTGCCGTTATTAGATCGGCACATGGGCACCTTATCGACCATTGTCACGGCCGCCCCATTATTGGGGTTGTTGGGTACCGTCTTGGGGCTGATGAATTTATTCGGGGTATTGGGTGGTTCGGTGGATCAACTCGTCAACCCGATGGCCTTATTGGGTGGGATTTCAGAGGCCTTGATTACCACTGTATCCGGCTTAATTATTGCCCTGTTGGCTATTTTGTTCCATCAATTTCTGCAGGTTCGGATTGATTCTTATCTGATCAAAGCTGAGCGATTGATGCAAGACTTGGTTTACTTTTGCAAACAAAATGAGGTTCGAGAGTGATTAACCTTCGGCAAAACCGGCGGTCATCGTCGGTACTACGCATTGAAATGGCACCCTTTTTGGATGTCATTTTCACGTTACTCCTGTTTTTTGGTGTCTCGTCCACGTTAATTTCAACCCAAAAAGCCATTGGCATTCAACTACCCCATTCCAACACCGCCACCGTTAAAGATAACGGGATGCTCATTCAGATTATGCCTGATGGGGGCATTCAATTGGATGGCCTCCCGGTTCCCCTGACAGGGTTAAGTGGCATGATCCAAGATCGGTTGACCCAAAAACCCGATGAACCGGTGGTATTGCAAGCCGATGAAGGGACCCCCTACCAAGTGATTGTATCGGTTATCGATGCCATTCGGTCAGGTGGAAGTCAACAATTGTTGTTAGACACACAAAGGAAACCCAATGCACCCACTCGTCGCTAATACCCGCTGGCCTTATGACTTGTTGGCATGGCTGGGGGCCGTTTTGTTGCATGCCTTGTTGTTGGGATTGCACTTTCGGTCCCCGGATCTCACCCTTCGGCTGTTGCATACCTCTGAGCGACCGGTATCGATGGTGGTCTCGTTAACGTCCACCTTGGCCTCCTCGCCCACGTATCCCGATGCCCCGTCTGTTCCGTCACTTGTC
>RGUG01000077.1 GCA_010027915.1 bacterium
TTGGTTTCACAAGCCACCCCCCCATTCCCCGTTATCCCCCTGCTTCCCGATGGTAACTGGACCCATACCCACCCTTTAATCGATACTTTGTAACCGTCCGACGGGCAATCGGGACCCCCCGATCATTCAATCGTACGGTGATCTCTCGGTCCGACATCCCAGGGTGAGACCGACATAAATCCCCCACCATCCACTCCAATCGCTTGGCCGTCGACCCACACAAACGCAAGGGACACAATTGCCGCAACTGAAACACACCATGCGAAGTCGACACATACTTGCTCGCCACAATCCGAGACACCGTACTGGGTGATAACCCAATCGCATGGGCCACTTCCTTTTGTAACAATGGCAACAAATACGGTGCCCCATGCTCAAAAAACAACCGCTGCTTGTTTACCAATACCCTCATTAACGAATCCAATCCCTCCCGGCGACGTTTTAATGTCTCCATCAAAGTCAATGCTTTTTCTTGCTTTTCCAATAAAAATGACCTTGATGCATCATCCAATGATGGGTCCGCCAACATCGCCTGATACGAGGCCGATACCCCCACCTGTATACCCCGTTCCGATTCTAAATTGGTACAGACCAGTTGCCCCCCTTCACACAATACCTCATAAGACGGGACCACCACCTGATGCACCCTCTCCCCACCAAATCCGGCACCCGGATTGGGAGTTAAATTGTCTCGAATAAATGATACCAGGGCCTCCACCCCTGACACCGTCAATCCAAAATCCTCACGCAATCGATCGTAACGACCCTCACCAATATCGTCCAAATACCCCTTTACCACCGCTTTTAATAATGACTGCAACCCCTCGTCTTCAAAATCATGGGACTCAATTTGAATGTGTAAACACTCAGCCAGCGTGCGGGCCCCCACCCCATCGGGCTCAAATCCCTGCAATACACGCAACAACGACCGAACCTTGCGATCATCCACACCCCACTGGGATTGAATGGCACCTTTGATGCGATCATACCCTTGTAAATAACCACGGGCATCCACCCCTTCAATAAGGGCCATCAACATCGCGTGATCATCATCAGGCAACCCCAACAATAAGGCCTGTTTGATTAAAAATGAACTCAAATTAACCTTGTCATCTGGTGCTGAAACCCACTCAGACCAATGCGTTTCAGAAGACGGGGACGCCGATAAGGGGGATGAAGACACACGATACGCATCCAATTGGTCAGACCGTGTCACCTCTAAATACACATTGTCTTCTATTTCACGTTGAACATGCCCCAACAAATCGGAATAAGACTGTTGAAACAACCGAAACCGCTGAATCAATTGCGGACTTAATACCTGTCGCATCGATAATTGGGTTTTGATTTGGGTCGTGGGTCGCAACGATAACCGAAACCCACCGGACACCATTACGCCACCCCCATATAAGCAGCGGCCACCCCAATCATGGCCGCATTATCCGTGCAATACCGTACGGGGGGCACCACCACGGGTACCCCCACGGAATCCATCAACCGCTGCCGCAATGCCCGATTGGCCGCCACCCCACCAACCACCACCACCGACTGGGCGTGACATGCCGCCACCGCATGGCTCACTTTTAAACCCACCGACTCCATTAACGCTGTTTGAAACGCATGGGCCATATCGGCCCGGTCTTGATCAGAAAAATCAGGGGTCACCCACCGCTTCACTGCGGATTTTAATCCAGAAAAGCTCATGTCATACGGCACCCCCATCATCGGAATAGGCAACTGAAACCGACCCGGCACCCCCGATACTGCCAATTGCTCCAGGGCCGGACCCGCAGGATAATCCAACCCCAACAACCGACCCACTTTATCAAAGGCTTCGCCCGCTGCATCGTCTCGGGTCCCCCCCAACTCGTGCCACTCCCGATACGATACCCACTCCCATAACAACGTATGCCCACCCGAAATAATCAAGGCCACCGCCGGAAATGACACCGGATCGTCGGATAATAACGAAGAAAAAAGATGCCCCACCAAATGATTCACCCCCACCACCGGACACCCCAGCAAATGGCCCAACGTCTGGGCCATCATACGACCTACCACCAACGACCCCTCTAAGCCAGGGTGGGTGGTCACCGCTATCTGAGTGGCCATCTCAAGCCCCATCCCCGTGTCTCGATTCAATCCTCGAATCAAGGGGGCCAAGGCCGTCACATGCATACGGGATGCCACCTCCGGCACAATCCCCCCGTGCCGGGCATGGGCCGTACTTTGCGTGGCTGATTTCATCCCCACCACCGACCCTTCGGGTGTGACCCATGCCACCGAGGTGTCATCACAAGAGGTTTCGATGGCTAAAATCACACCATTTCCCACGGGGGTGATAACCGCACCTCTTGGCCCTTGTATGCATCAAAAAAGTCACCCTCGCGATAGACCAATTGACCGGACACATACGTGGCAATCGGCGCCCCTGTCACCGACACGCCATCAAATGGCGTCCACCCGCACTGGGTGTGCATCTGACGATGCCTCAACACGCGTTTGGCTTTTAAATCAATTAACACCAAATCAGCATCAAACCCCTCTTCAATCCGTCCTTTTCCAACCACACCAAACGTCTCAGCCGGACCTTGACACAACCAACGGCACACATCGGACAGTTGGCAACGGTTTTGATTCACCGCATGTAAAAACAGCGGCAAACTGGTCTCAACCCCCGGCATCCCCGCATGGGCTTCGGGATAGGGGTGTGATTTTTCGTCTTGGGTGTGGGGGGCATGATCCGTCCCTACACATGCTATCACACCACTTTTTAATGCCCGCCACAATGCATCGGCATGGCGTTTGTCTCGGATCGGGGGATTGATTTTGGCCCATGTACCCCACTTGTCGTATACATCAGGGGCCCACAAAAACAAATGCTGGGGAGACACCTCTGTACTCACCAATCCGGGGGTCGCTGATTTTGCTAACCAACTGGCCTCCTCTTGGGTGGTCAAATGACAAATATGTGCCCGTCGATGGTAGCGTTTGGCCAAGGCCACCACCCGCTTGGTGGCTTTGAGGGCTGCCTCCACCGATCGAATTCGTGGGTGATCATGGGCCGTAGGATCGGGAATGGCCGCCGTCATGGCATCCACCACCGACTGGTCTTCAGCATGAACCGCAATCAATCGGTTCCCCGTGGCAAACAATTGCTCTTGTGCCTCATAAGAATCCAACAACAACTGCCCCGTGGTACTCCCCATAAACAGTTTAATTCCTGGGACATTCTCAACAGCCAAACACTCACCCACATTATCCGCCGTGGCCGCAATAAAAAAATTATAATGAATCAATGAAGTCGCCGCCGCAATCTCTTTTTTGTGGGCAATGGCAGCCTGGGTCGTGGCCGGCGGATGGGTATTGGGCATGTCAAAAAACGACGTCACCCCCCCCGCTGCCGCCGCACGTGACCCCGTTTCAATCGTTTCTTTCCATTCCAATCCTGGGGTCCGAAAATGGACATGGGGATCAATGACCCCCGGCATCAGGATTAACCCGGGCTCGGATACCACCACCTCAGCATGAACAGGCAAATCCCATCCCACTTGCTTGATTTTGCCACGTTCGACCAAAACATCCCCGTTTCTCACACCATACGGACCTAAAAAATCAATGGATTTAAATAAAATAGAGTCAATCATCCTGTTTCTTGCTTTCTGATAAAGGCACCCATATCGGCTACGGCATCCACACACTGGTAATCATCCAATAACCCATTAATCCGTACCAACTCTTTTGAAATGGCAGCATATCGCTTGGCATCCGATAACAAGGGTAACATGGCCTTATACAAAGTAGCCGGATTCACATAATGCCCCACCAATTCGGGAATCACCCGACGCTTTAACAACACATTGGGCAAGGCACAATACCGCATGGTCTTGCCCAAAGAACGCCCCAAAAATCGATTCAACCAATACGACATGTCCCCCAACCGATACATCGCCACATGGGGGATGCCATGAATGGCATGAATGAGGGACATTTCACCCATTTTAACCAATGACACATGCAAATGCTGAACCCATTCGTGGGGAGGATCAGACACCAACGTTGCCTCGACCCCAGCCCGTGCCAACATCGCTTTAATGGGCTCTAAAAACAACGGATCGGCCACCGACACCACCACTTGCAACGAATCAAATTGGCGTTGCAACATGGCCACAGACGCCAGGGCAATCGGCAATACCAAGCGAATTTCTGACCATCGAATACCCGGAAAAACACCCAACATAGGCCGACTGGCTGTCAGTTGATGGGACTGACAAAACGCCTGTCGATCCCCCCCTTTTTGAACACCTGCCAACGCAGGATGATGCATCAACACCGGTCGACCACCCGAACGACGCACAAAAGACAGTTCGTCAGGGGTGGTCACATATACCTTGGTGGCACGACGAATCACCCGTTGAAGCGATGATTTGGACGCCCACTGCACATGACAATCCCCTGCATACACCATGGTAGGAACACCCCACCACATCATCACCGCACTCATCCAGCGACAAAACCAACCCGACCCTACCAACACCACCACCACCGGCCGTTCATGCCGAGACAATTGCACCCAATCTCGACACATGCGCACGATCAATGGCAAGTGACCCACCCACTCAAAATACCCCACCAACAAGGGGTATACACGGTGGCTCATCCGCAAACTCTGTTCACGGGCCATCAGCGATGTCATCAGCATGCGGGCGGTGCGCTCCCCCGCCCCATCGTGGGACACCACCCAAACGGGATGACCCGTTGGCATCATGTCCTCAACTGAGCCCCCTTCAGACATGCCCATCCAACCCGTTCACTTGACGAAGGTCATGGGATAATTTCATGGAACAAAATTTAGGCCCACACATCGAACAAAAATGGGCCACTTTTGCCCCATCATGGGGCAAGGTTTCGTCATGATACAATCGGGCCGTCACCGGGTCTAAACCCAAATTAAACTGATCGTCCCACCGAAACTCAAACCGTGCCTTCGATATCGCATCATCCCGCTGTTGGGCCAAGGGGTGTCCCTTGGCCAAATCCGCCGCATGGGCCGCAATTTTATACGCCATAATCCCCGCTTTGACATCATCCCGATTGGGCAACCCCAAATGTTCCTTGGGCGTGACATAACACAACATCGCCGTACCAAACCATCCAATCATGGCCGCCCCAATCGCCGACGTGATGTGGTCATACCCAGGCGCAATGTCAGTGGTAAGGGGGCCCAAGGTATAAAACGGGGCCTCATGGCACCATTCCAATTGCTTGGTCATGTTTTCTTGAATCAAGTGCATGGGCACATGACCCGGCCCTTCAATCATCACCTGAACCCCATGAGACCACGCCACCTTGGTTAACTCACCCAATGTTTTGAGTTCAGCAAACTGGGCCTCATCGTTGGCATCGGCAATAGAACCAGGACGCAACCCATCCCCCATGCTAACACTCACATCATATTGCCCCAATATTTCACAGAGTTCATCAAAATGCGTGTAAATAAAGTTCTCTTGTTGATGGTGCATCGACCACTTGGCCATAATGGCCCCCCCACGGGATACAATCCCGGTCACCCGACGGGCAGTCAAGGGGACATAGCGCCACAATAACCCAGCGTGCAGGGTCATGTAATCAACGCCCTGTTCTGCTTGTTCGATCACCGTGTCACGAAACAATTCCCATGTGAGGTCTTCGGCACGACCGTTTGCTTTTTCAAGGGCTTGATAAATAGGTACCGTACCAATCGGAACGGGTGAATTTCTTACAATCCATTCCCGGGTCTGGTGAAGGTTGGCCCCCGTTGACAGGTCCATCACCGTATCAGCACCCCAGTGAATGGCCCAGGCCATCTTATCCACTTCTTCTTCAATGCCAGAAGACAGTGCCGAATTCCCAATATTGGCATTGATTTTCACTTTGAACCGACGACCAATAATCATGGGCTCCAGTTCCAAGTGATTAACATTGGCCGGAATAATGGCCCGACCTGCGGCTATTTCGTCCCGAACCAACTCAGCAGGAAACCCTTCACGTAAGGCAACAAAGGCCATTTCTTGGGTGATCACACCCGATTGGGCCGCACGCAATTGGGTCACACACCCACGCCCACGCCGGAATGGTTGCCGGGAAATAAACAGGGGGGTATCAGGGGTGGTCAACCCCAATCGATGGGGAGAAAGAGACGTGGAATAAGTATCCACGTCACGGGCATCCACCCACGGTTGTCGGAGGGGGGGCAACCCTTTGACAACGTCTACCGTGTACGATGCGTCCCCATACGGCCCACTGGTATCATACACCCGTAGTGGGTCATGGGGAGTGGTCACCCCGTTCAGGTGGGTAGGTGACAGTTGAATCTCACGAAAGGGGACCGGTACCCCATAAACGGGGTCGGACTCATAAACGCGTTGTGATGCAGGATAGGGATCAAAATGACCCACACGATGCAATGAA
>RGUG01000078.1 GCA_010027915.1 bacterium
GAGTCAATTGTGGGGGCGGGGTTGCGCAATAGTTTAATTTCAGAAGTGTTAATCGAAGAATCGATTTTAGGGTGGAAAGAATACGAGCTCGAGGTTATGAGGGACCGTCATGACAATGCGGTGATTGTGTGTTCAATCGAAAACATGGATCCCATGGGTGTGCATACGGGGGATTCGATTACGGTGGCACCTGCCCAAACCCTGACAGACAAAGAATACCAACACATGCGGACGGCAGCGATTGCTATTTTACGAGAAATCGGGGTTGAAACGGGAGGAGCCAATGTACAATTTGCGCTGAACCCGACGGACGGTCGATTGATTGTCATTGAGATGAATCCCCGGGTGAGTCGGTCTTCGGCGTTGGCTTCTAAAGCCACGGGCTTTCCGATTGCCAAATTTGCAGCCAAACTGTCGATTGGCTACACGTTAGACGAACTTACCAACGACATTACCAAAAAAACACCCGCCTGTTTTGAGCCCAGCATTGATTATTGCGTCGTCAAAATACCCCGGTTTAATTTTGATAAATTTCCTCAAACTGCCCCGGTGTTGGGAACAGCAATGAAGTCAGTGGGCGAAGCAATGGCCATTGGACGCACCTTTAAAGAAGCCTTTCAAAAGGCCATTCGATCACTCGAAACCAAACGGTTTGGGTTTGGATTTGATGGCAAAGATGACCCCACACTCTCAGATGACGATATTCGGGGCAAGTTGATTACCCCCAATCCGGATCGGGTGGCCATGATGGGGGTGGCGTTACAACGTGGCATGACGGTTGACACATTGTGCGATTTAACGTCCATTGATCCCTGGTTTATTCATCAATTGCACCAATTGGTTCAGTTTGCCAACACGATGACAGCCACAGAGGCCGATGTGGCCCAGGCCAAATCATGGGGATTTAGTGATGTGCAACTGGCCTATTTATTGGGCTTTTCCGACGAGATGGCCGTCAGAGCCTGGCGAGAAGAGCGGGGGATACGGTCGACATTTGGGTTGGTGGATACTTGTGCGGCAGAATTCGAGTCGGTGACCCCCTATTTTTACTCCACTTATGAAACCGAGTCGGAGCACCGGATATCTGATCGACCGAGGGTAATCATTTTGGGTGGGGGACCCAATCGCATTGGCCAAGGCATTGAATTTGATTATTGTTGTGTTCATGCGTCGATGGCGTGTCGGGATGCGGGGTATGACAGCATTATGGTCAATTCCAATCCCGAAACGGTATCCACTGATTATGACAGTTCAGACCGTCTTTATTTTGAGCCCTTAACCTTAGAAGACGTGTTATCCATTCATCAGACGGAGCAACCGGTGGGCGTGATTGTCCAATTTGGTGGTCAAACCCCATTGAATTTATCCCAAAAATTAGAAGCCGCAGGCGTCCGGATTTTGGGTACATCATCCACCAGTATCGACATTGCAGAAGACCGGGATAAATTTAAAACATTAATGACGGAATTGGGGATTGAGCAACCCAAAAATGGGATTGTGGTATCGTTGGACGATGCCTTGCTTGCCTCCGATGAGATTGGGTATCCGGTTCTGGTCCGACCCTCTTATGTGCTGGGTGGTGCATCCATGGAAATTGTGTATGATGCGTCCGAATTGACCCGTTATATGGCCCACACGAAAGTTGAAATTTCTCCTGCCAAGCCCCTGTTGATTGACCAATATTTAGAAGGGGCTATTGAGGTTGATGTGGATGCCTTATCCGACGGGCATACGGTGGTGGTGGCGGGTGTCATGGAGCATATCGAGGAGGCAGGGATTCATTCAGGGGATTCGGCCTGCGCCTTACCGCCGTATTCGCTACCACACGCCATTGTGTCACAAATCGAAGCGTATACGGTGGCCATTGCCAAGGCCTTACACGTTGTCGGACTGCTTAACATCCAATTTGCGGTGAAGTCGGGTGTGGTGTACGTATTGGAAGTGAATCCCAGGGCGTCTCGCACGGTTCCGTTTGTCAGCAAGGCCACAGGGATTCAATGGGCAAAATTGGCCACCCAAGTTATTTTGGGGGCATCGATTCCCTCATTGGGGATTGATCGACCTACCATTCGGCATACAGCAGTCAAAGAAGCGGTGTTTCCCTTCAATAAATTTCCTGGGGTCGACACGTTATTGGGCCCCGAAATGAAATCAACGGGTGAAGTCATGGGGCTGGATCGCACGTTTGGAAAGGCGTATCTCAAGGCCCAGTTGGCAGCCGGCCAGGCGATTCCCACATCAGGGCGGGTCTTTTTGTCGGTCAAAAACAGTGACAAGCCACGCATGGGGGAGGTGGCCCAGCAGTTGTTAGAGATGGGTTTCGATGTGGTGGCAACCCGAGGGACATCCGATTACTTGCGTCAATTGGGGATTGTCTCCACGCCCATTTACAAAGTCTATGAGGGGCGCCCCAACATCATTGACGCCATTAAAAATGGGGACATTCAGCTCATTATTAACACGCCAAGCGGTAAAAACCCGATAAAAGATGAAATGTTGATTCGTCAAACCGCATTGGCCTTAAACGTACCGGTGATCACCACCATGTCGGGGGCGTTGGCCACCGTGAAAGCCATGAAAGACATGGGCAATGATCCCTTAACGGTGTCATCGCTTCAATCTTATTTTTCTGATTCGGATGGGGCCAAAGAGGACATGGTCAAACACACGGCAAGAAAGGGATATACATGATTCCACTGTTGGATTTGCAGGTACAATACGAGGGCATCGAGACGGCGGTTCTGGAGGCCATTAAGGGGGTAATAGCCTCCAAGCAATTTATTATGGGACCAGATATTCCGGCGTTTGAGTCAGAGCTGGCCCAGTATGTGGGGGTCGCCCATGCGTTGGGTGTGTCATCGGGTACGGATGCATTGTTGTTGGCGTTGATGGCACTGGGCATTGGGCCGGGGGATGAGGTGATCACCAGTCCCTTTAGTTTTTTTGCTACGGCAGGTGCCATCGTAAGGGTAGGGGCCACGCCGGTATTTGTGGATATTGATGCCACCTATACCATCAACCCTGCGTTGATTGAATCTGCCATCACCCCACGAACCAAGGCCATTATGCCGGTTCATTTGTTTGGTCAAATGGCGGACATGGACCCGATTATGGCCATTGCCAAGCGGCACGGGTTGGCCGTTATTGAAGACGCCGCACAGGCCATTGGGGCTCAGTATCGGTCACAAGATGGCACCGTGTATGGGGCCGGATCGATGGGGGATGTGGGATGTTTTTCATTTTTTCCGAGCAAAAACTTGGGTGGAATAGGGGATGGGGGTGCAGTGACCACCCAACGGAAAGATGTGGCGGATTTAATGGGTATTTTGCGGGTTCATGGGGCCCAAGAACGGTATTATCACACAATGGTGGGGGGGAATTTCCGGTTGGATACCATTCAAGCGGCGGTGTTGCGGATTAAATTAAAGGGCTTAGAAGCCCAACATGAGGCAAGAATCCAGAATGCCATCGGGTATAATCAGCAGCTAGTGGGGTCGGGTGTGGGAATACCGGTGGTGCGATCGGGGGGACGAATGATTTATAACCAATACACCATCCAGGTGGCCGATCGCGATGCTGTGATGAAAGAACTGGCCACGAAAGGGATAGGGCATGCTATTTATTATCCGGTACCCTTGCATCGGCAAGCCTGCTTTGATGCATTGGGCTATCAAGAGGGGGATTGCCCGGTGGCAGAAAAAATGGCGACCTGTGTGTTGTCAATCCCCATTTACGCGGGGTTGAGCGAATCGCAGTTGTCTCAGGTAGTGGCGGGGATCACATCGGCGGTGGGTGTATCGATCTCCTAGTAGGGGGACAGGAAATCTGGAATCCTTACCCAGGGGGGAAGGTACTGGCTCAGTCGGGGAATGGTACGCAATAAAAGCAACTTAACAATCACACTGTTGGGGATGGGTGAAGCGGTCTTGATGGACCAACTGCCGGGGAGCCCATAGGACGTACCCATCCATCAGACGCTAAATGGCCCATGCATCATGGCGGTGTGTTGTCCCCACACCCCATCATGGACGAAAGGGCCGATGGGCCTGACCGCCACTAAGGTGCGTCTGGGGCTTATTGGCCGTTAACGGGTTGTCAATTTGTGTAATTGATCGAAGCGGTTTATACTCACCGAATGGACAAATGCACAGCTGACGACCAGCACCATATGGTGGTGCAACCGCCCGTTCCGTATCCATATGCCAAACGGTTTGAGTGGACACCGTTTGGATATCACACGGGTATTGCCTCTTTGGCCATCCACGGGGTGCCGTATGGCATGACGAGTACCCAAGAAACCGCCCGTTCCTTTTTGGGCTTTTTTTCTGATTTGTATGGCCCCCATGCCAAGGTGCACGTGGTAGAGCATGGGGCAGGCTTGGGATGGCTCGCCAAATACATGACCCAAACCCCCACCACGTTATCCCTGACCTACACCGTATGTGATGCATTTGATGCGTCCATTGACGCCCTTAAAACCAACGATACCACCCCCCCACGATGTCAGTATGCCACACTCGATTTGTCAAAAGATGCGTACCTTCCCTGCGATGTGGATGTCATGTCGTATGTGTTGGATGCCATTCCATCTCGGTATTTTCGCCGTCGTGACAATCGACTAGAAGAGTGTTTGGTATCTTCTTATATTGATAACAGCCAACCTGTTTCAGTGGTGGATAACCGGTCTTTCCCCCCCATCCGATTAACGCCCGATCAAGTGGCGGAGATTTTATCTCGTCCGGCATCGGACGACCACATGCCACTGGCCGCCCAATTGGTCGGGGCACTCAACGAAACACAATCCCATATCCCGTTATCAGAGAGTACGGCCAGCGATCGCGTGACGCAGACGGTAACCGCCATTTTTGATGCCAATCCGGACCTGTGCAATGTGCTACTCTCGGACGAATTGCTGGATAGCTTGGACCGGCTTTTGTCACGTGAGCAAGACCAGCATGTGGTGCTGTTGTTTGATTTTGGTACCTACGGGCTAGATGGCGACAACCGAATCAACACCCCCTATTTAACCTGTGGGGCCCTGAGTTATTCATTGCTTACATTTGAAGTCATTGAATACGTGGCCAAACAAAAGGGATATCATGTCATGGTTGAACCCGTTCAACAACAAAGTCGGTATATGATCTTAGCCAAAGGATTTGATCCGTTGACGGTGTCTAACTTGTTTTTTCAGCATTTTCATACCCATCGCGAACACCGTGCGGTGATGGCGGCCACCTTGTTTTCGGGGTCCCAGTTGGCCCATTTATTTCAGTATGCAGGCCACACCCTCAACCAAGAACTCACCGGCAATCCGTATGCGGCCAATCAGATGGCCAAAAAACTCGTGACCGTTCGAAACCATCAATTGGCCCATGATGTGTTATGGCCCACGGTATCAACCGGCGGGCCCCTTTGTTTGCAACCACGTGCCACCATGATGTCCATTTTTAATCACTTGGCACAACCAGAACGGGCATTGGAGGTGTATCATCAGTCTGATCCATCCATTCAATTTTATATGCCCGCTTGTATTGAACGGTGCATTGCCTACGAAAAATTAGGGGACGACAATGGGTTTTTAATGGCCGCCCCGATGGCATTTAAGGCCATTATATCGGGGGCCATGCCATGGCCACTGTTGGTAGCGATTTTCAACTCGTATCTTCGCATTCGAAGTGAGTTTGGATTATCGGTGGCAACGTATCGGACATGGATGGAAGAAAAAGGCAACGCCTTATTTCCTGATTGTTTTCATGATACGATCCGTCAGGTGTTAAAGGAGATACGATGAAAATAGTACCGGTTGTGTTCATAAGCATCCTCACATTGGCAGCTGTAGGATATGGCTACCTCAACCTGTCCTCTGATGCGGTCCTCCATGCTGATATTAACAAAAAAGTGATGTCGGCCTTGGATCGAGACCAGTCCGCAACCCCCATTAAGTTTTTATCCACCTTAGAGGCCCACACACTGTTTCGTACCCAAAAAGCCCTGTTTTTGGATGCGAGGCCCGAGCGAGATTTTCAGTATTTGCATATTCCCGGTGCCCGCTCGGTGTTTTATCAAGACGCCAAAAAGAGCCTGTTTTTAAAAAAATTAAAACGTGATCAACTCATTGTCGTGTACTGTGCCAGTGCCCAGTGCCCCATGGCGGAGTTATTGGCCAATGCCTTACACGAACTACAGTTTAAACGGGTCTATGTGTATTCAGGGGGGATGAAGGAATGGATGACTTCATGGGTGGCGTATACGAAAAGCCAGGTATTTATGCAAAGACAGCAAATGTTGCAGTTGGTGATGGTATTGTGATTAGGTCTGGCAACACATTTTTTACTGATGAAGGTATTTGCAGAAAAGCTGGTTCCTTTTATTTTAATGAAAAAGACATTGTTTTAAGCACCGGAAATTCATTTATATCTGGAAACAATTTCACTGCAAAAGCTGAAAAT
>RGUG01000079.1 GCA_010027915.1 bacterium
GGCCACCCCCACACCCAATACGATTTCTGCTGTGTTGGGTTGACTCAAATCTTTGCCCCGAATCACCCGTCGAAACCGCAACAAATCACGGGGGGTATTCACCGGTACGGCCTGTACCATTACCAACCCCGTTTTGTCTTTAAATCCAATGGTGCTGCCAAAGGTGGATTGTGGCACCACATACCGAACATGCGGCAAGGATTGAACCTTCGCGGTGATCTCATCCGCCCGCTCCAACGAAAACCCAAATGGGTCAAAGGCTCCCGATGTAAAATAGTGGTCATTTTTTACGATCTGGATATGCCCCAACCCACTGTGAATCGTCGATTCTCGCAACCCCCACAATGAATAATGGATAAACCCCGCATACACCATCAACGATATCACCCCCGACACAATCGAGGCCAAGGTTAACGCCGTCCGGCGTTTGTTACGCAATAAATTCCGAAAGGCCAACGTAAGCGGCATCATTCCACCATCCTCCCACTATCCATCCGAATCAACCGGGTGGCATACGATGCCACCAAGGGGTCATGCGTCGCCAACACAAACGTGGTCTGATACGTGGTATTGATCTGTTGGATCAAGTCTAAAATTTGGGTCCCCGTTTGGTGGTCTAAACTGGCCGTGGGCTCGTCTGCCATCACCAGTTTCGGCCGGGCCACCAAGGCCCGTGCAATGGCCACCCGCTGTTGTTGGCCACCTGACAAACAGTTGGGATACGAACGGGCCCAATCGGCCATTCCCACTTGATGCAACAGGTCCATCACCCGCTGGGTGCGTGTTGCACGGTTTTCTCCGGCCAGTAGCAACGGGTAGGCCACATTTTCAAACGCCGTTAACACCGGAATCAGATTAAACGATTGAAACACAAACCCAATCGTTTGATTCCGAAACCGAGACAACGCCGTATCCGGTAAGGTCGACGGTTCCTGCCCCGCAATCCACACCCGCCCTTTTGTGGGCGTATCAATCGTGCCCATTATATTTAACAAGGTCGATTTGCCACTGCCCGATGTGCCCATGACACACAATATCTCACCGGCCTCAACCTCGAGACTCACGCCTGACAAGGCATGTACCGCTACCATCCCAACCCCATACGATTTGTCGACCGTTTGTATCTGAACAATGGGCATAGGTTACTCCGTTTCTTTTTTAAGTTGGGCCGCCGCTTGCCGCCCCCCCATGCTATCAGGGGCAACGGCCACCGCTTTTTTCCAGTAGACGATGGCCACCTGTGGCTGTCGTTTGCGACGCTGCACATCACCGTATAACCGATAGATTTCAGCCTCAATGTCTGGGTGTAAGGGGGTCTGATTTGCCACACGAACCAAATAACTGGCGGCCGACTCTGCCTCTGGCAATGCATGAAAAAAGTCGGGCACCGCCAGGCACACATTTGCCTGTAAAATGGGGATGATCACACTGACCGTTCGATAGGATTGGTTGGCCTGCTTGAGTTTTTTTAGCCCGTCAGCGGTAACGGCCAGTTTTTCAATCGGATTGCCCGACAACTTGCCAATCAGGGCGTTCACCGACCCCAAATACGCCAGGCTATAGGGATGGAGTGGGGACGACGGTTGTTTGACCAACCCCTCAAACAGGGCTTTTGCTTGCCTTGCCGACCCCAAATGGTCGTTGACATACGCTTGGTTATGCAACATCACCGCCTGCTTAAACCGTGCATCCACCGTCGCCACCCCTGCCCACTCTGTGTGGGTCTGCCGTGTGTTTAAATGGGGTAAAATGGCGGCATCCATCCACTGAGCCTGCGACTGGGCATGGCTGGCTTGCCAACACCAACACCCACACCCACATCATCCGTTTGATCATGCGTCACCACCCCCTGTGGGGGAAGGGGGACGGTAGACGGTAAAATCGCCTTTGAACCCCCGTTGATCGGCCACCGGCACGGCACCCTGATACGCCCCCCTGTCCTGAAGGGCTTTTTTGGTCTCGACCGTCATACGTAACCCAACCTTCGGCATCACCACCCCCGACCACTTGAACGTCATCGACCCTAACATCCCAATCCGAGGTGACACCGCCTCCTCTTGACTCGCATCCAAGGGAAACCCCACAAACGCCGAGTCTGCTGCCATGCTTTCGGCCCTTATTTGACCGGGTATCATCCCGCTGCATGGAACAGGTCCGGGAATAAAAGGGGCATCGACTGACCCCCATTTGATCGCCGTCCCATGGGGAAGCGACACGTCCAGTACCCGGTCTATTAAAAGAAAAGGATAGCGGTGCGGTAAAATGCGTTGACTCTGATCACTCGATAACCACCTGCCCGATGTGGGTTCGATCATGTTGGTTCCTTTCTTTTGGCCCGCCTTAAACCCAACGCCACCCTCCACTTCCCCAAAGCCAACGGCTTTTATCCGTGCCGAATGAGCCGACAGAGGAAGGCCCCCACCTCCCCGTCGCAATAAGGGCCAAGCGTCTCATAATGGACCATCGGTGGCAAGGCCTGGTTCACAAAGGCCACCCACCCTGCCAATGCCCCAAACAGACCACTGCCCCCAAAAGGGATGGCCCATCATTGGGTACACCGAACTTATTGGCGGGAACTTGCCTTCTGACCCCCATACCCGACGCACCGCCCTTTACCTCCATGGCATCATGATGAACCGTGCCGGACCCATGGGCTTGGATATACTCGATCTCAGCAGGGGCCAGCCCACTGGATAAGACCTCTGCAAAACATCGAACAAGGGTGGAGATATTGATCAGATGAACGATGATTGGACAAGTAAAAAAGGGAGGTCAAAAATGGCAACAGTTGATGAAATAGGCGTTGAGATACAACTTGGTAAAGATAATCAGTGACTGAAAATGCATCGGCTGATTAAGCCCAAATAGGCTACGAGGGACTTTTAAAAATGTAAAAAGGGCTGAGGGGGTAAGTGGGGGTCGAACAGGATACGACGAGTGATCATTGTTTAACGCGATCTTGCTGGGGTAGTGGCACAAGGTGAGTGATCCTAGGGTTGGAAAAAGCCCTTCGCCTTTGATTGATCATTGAGAATAGACGTCATGGTATGTCAATTGGAGGGGAGCCGACCCCACATTAAACCACACGGTGACGCTTTCGAAACCGCTTGATTGAATTGAAGTGAGATAAGATGTTGATGCGAATGATCAACCAAGAACGATTCTACCTTGGCATCGACATTGAACGTGCAAAGGGGGTATTTATTAATGATGCGACCATTGTGACCTCACGTGCAAGGCCACAGAAAATGTGGTGATCATGGATCGTGATGCAGAATCTGAAGCGGTGAGTGAAGCAGAAGAAGTAAGTGAGGCAAACGTGGCAACGCATCGCATGATACGTGTGGAAAGTCGGGCATCAAACGATCCCGATGCAAGGTGGCTAAAAAAGGGTCAAAAAACCCACCTTTGGCTAGTAGGGCGTGATATCGGGTACCCATGAAGAGGGGACGATTCAAGCCACGCATGGTACCAATCAAACCGTATCTGACATGACCGAATGCTGACACTTTATTCGTGCGATTCAACGCACCGATATTTTGAAGGGGTACGCATGTGCGGCACATGATGCCTTATTAACGGAAGGGTATCATAATAAGCCGAATGATGAAAAAAGCAGCTCGAAACCGGCCACTGAACCCATTAGAAAAACGGTTTAACAAGCTCATGTGCACGGTCCGATTTAACGTTAAACCAGCAGTTGGTACCCTTAAACGCCGGTTTCTAATGACGCGATGTCGCACTATCACCGCACCCAAAGCCAACGGTGAAATGGCCGTTAACGCCATCGGCTTACACTTGCTTAACGCTGACCATTCGGTCACGTTCTAATTGAATGGATACCCCCCCATCAACCCTCTTTTTTATTGCCACACCACCTTCTTAATGAGCTATTTTCTTGTTTTGTACTGATCACTTATTTTTGCAGGGGTCTTATTGTGTCATACTCATTCATTTGATCTTCATTTGATCACGATCTCTTCCGTTTTGAGATGATTTTCAGAGGTCTTGCTTTTTTGATGCCACCCTTTGGGGTACCGGATGGACCTTGCTTGGATGCAAAGTCCCTTTCACCCATTTTGATCATCCCTCATGCCCTGGATGTCTCCCGATGCCATTGAATCGGGAAATGGGTGGCGGTGGCTGGGCGTGGTTAGAACTTATTTTATCAAAAATAAACCAACCCTCTCTTTTCACTATCACCCCTGTTAGACCAAAATTAACGGACGTATTAAAGTATCCTTTATGTCAGCACCATCAAAAAAGGCCTTATATGTCATGATCATCCTTATACTCCTTGTAATCGGATTGATTGCTTATTTTATCTTCAAACTGAAACCGGCCCCCTATCATCAAATCCTTTCTCAACAGTTAAAGGCAACTAATTATCATTATAGACTCATTGAATCTATCCAATTGAAAAAAGAACCCACCGTCACCAGAAAAAAAGATACGCTACACTTTAAGCTAAGAAATGGGCGTTACGTTTCTTTGAACGATAATTTAGAAGAAGGCTGGGGCACCTACCGCAAATTTTCTTTTATGTTGTACCTCAAGGCCATTCATTATTACCTTGTAGATTGTACCTTTTATGAAGGGGGCTCATCTGTTTTGGTGCATGACCACACCGGACACATTACCTATGTCGATGGCATCCCACTCCTTTCTCCAGACAATCGAAGATTTTTAACTGCGTCATATGATGAATCCGGATTTAGTGGCAATGGGTTAACCATCTATCGACTCAGAAAAGACGGTCTTACTGAAGAATGGTCTGACACCGATGGTGCAGAGGCGGCAATTTGGATGTCTGACCATAAAATTCAATATATCAGGGTGTCATACAAGCCGACTAAACATAGAGAGAAAATCACGGTTGAGTTGCACCATGGTAGGTGGAAGGAAATTGAGAGACTAATGAAAGGTTAATACACAAGTTTTTTAGTATAAAAAAAGGGAGAATACGATGACAAACGATTTAAAGGCACCTATCGATATTAAAAAAAATCCCATTCGATTTAGTAGTGAATATGCTGAACCAAGAAAGTCAAAAAAGGGGGGCATCGTTCCTCACCATGGGATTGATCTTGCACCCGAACCACGTACGGATGTGCCAATTGATATTCTATCGATGCAAAACGGTACTGTCATTAAAAAAGGATGCCAAATTGGATCGGATGGAAAAGGCTATGGAAACTTCGTGGTCGTTCAAAATGCCGATGGGACTGGCTATTTATATGCTCACCTCAATTCTGTCTCCGTTTCTGTGGGAGATTCGATTGGTGCCGGTGATGCGATAGGCGATATGGGAGATACGGGCTCCTATGCGAGACATCTTCATATTGAAAAAATAACGTCTCAAGGAATAACTGCCATTCGAAAAGATAACTCTACGCATTCAATCGGCCTTGGTGGGGGAACCGAAGGACTCAAATATCGAATCGATATCACCCAAGAGCTACTCACTTCATTTAAAAATTTAGCATCTGATTATGCCCGTCGATTTGGCAAAGAATTTGACCCACCACTTGATATGGATGCCCACACCGTTCAACAGACAAAAGTTGTAATGGACATCATTAAAAAATTTCTAAGATCGCTTTTTGATACAAAAAGCAACTTAACGGGGATTCAAAAAGACAACCAAAAAAAGACAGTGATGTATCAGATTGATGGAAAAGAATGGGTAGCCGTAGCGACTGCGATCCAAATGGTGAAAGATGGAAAGTTAAATGGGGTGATTGTAAACAATTCAAAGGGGACGACTTTTTTGAGAACGAGGCCGGATATGACTGTCGTGAATAATTTGGTGTAATCGCTCAATTTTAAAGGCGGCTTGCCCAACCAGCCTGAAGGGCTAATACTTCTTTTCGGTGTGAGAAAAAGTCATGATGCCCTTATCTTAGCGCCCTTAACGCCGACCTTTTTTATTTGATATGTTTTTTTCTTTATATCATAAAAACAAAAAACAAAATCAAGAATGATTCGTATTTTATTTGGATCTAAAAATGGTACTTTGAGCCCGTTGCAAAACACCCTTAAAAATCAATGAGGATGGAAGGGGGTATGATTTTTAAGAAGAAAAGCAAAAAAAGGCCTTTATTTTTATCACAATCTCACATTTTGATGTGAGAAATGGATCAATTGGGCACAGATTTTCCATTGGGGCGTTATGCCCCGGCATGAAGAGGGGGAGAATGAATCTGAACCAAGCGCTTCACATTGTGAACAATGGCGTCCATCCATAACGGTAACTGAACGTTGGCTAACCCTCTGTAACGGGCTCTGCGCTCGAACTTGGAAAAAACGGATTCAAAAGAAGCTCGAACAGCAGAGCCCCATCGATCTAAGTCCTTGTTTTTGCCTTTCATATTGTTTTTGAGAATGGCAGCACTGGAAGCCCCCCGTTTTTTCATCGCC
>RGUG01000080.1 GCA_010027915.1 bacterium
CACGTGAAATGACCACGTCCGAGACACGGTAAACCTGGTCCATTCCCTCAATATAGGGGGCGATGATGCAATGGCGCGACCCGATTGTCTGACGATGGTGGGTGCCTTGATACCCGGCGGCACGATAGCCTGTTTCACCCATTAGGTGGATGATGTCATACCCTTGTTCGGCCCAGGCGGTGAAGTGGGGGGTTGCCAATTGGTTAATGGCATGGGCCCCTTGGCTTCCCCCCATGATCAGGATGGCCCGGGTAATGGGTAAAAGGGCATCGGTCAACCAAGGCTCATGATGAAAATGAGTCCTCACGGGATTGCCCCAGCATCTGACTTTGGGACCCGTCAGGCCTTGGGTGGGGTCCATGGCCACAATGGTCCGTTTGGACCATCGGTGTAACAGCCGATTGGTCCGCCCTGCCCGGCTGTTTTGTTCCAATACAATCAATGGAATACCCAAGAGCCCGGCGGCGATTCCACCGCCCGGGTCCGGTGTTGCCTTAGGATGCGTAGGCTTTTGAGTATCCCTAGTCCCAAGGACCCCAGGGAACGGCCGGCAATGCCAATGAAGGGCAGCTGATAGCGGGCCACAATGCTGGCATCAATGCGGCCCACACTTCCCACCATCAGCGGTTCAATAGGGGGAATGTGTTGGGCCAACGCCTGGGCCAGGGCAATGGCGGGATAGACATGTCCGCCCGTACCCCCACAGGTGAGCACGATATTGGGTGTCATGAGTGGGGCGGCTTTTTCTGAATGGATAGCATCGAAATATTTAACAAGACCCCCACCACAAACAAACTCATGATCAAGGAACTTCCCCCAAAGCTAATGAAGGCCAACGGGATGCCCTTGGTCGGAAACACACCGGTGGCGACGGCAATATTAATGAGGGATTGCAACACAATTTGTAGGGTCAGCCCAATGGCCAGATAATACGAAAAGGGAAGGGCTGCCCGACGGGCAATGCCAAACCCACGGATTAAAAAGAGGCCCAATAACAACAACACAATGCTGGCCAACACAAACCCCCCTTCTTCGCACACGATCGAAAACACAAAGTCAGAAAATTGAAGGGGTAAATAGGCGTATTTTAATTTTCCTTCTCCCAGGCCCCGACCCAACAATCCCCCCGATCCGATGGCCGTAAACGATTGGATAATATGGTAGCTTTTTCCCAATGGGTCATCAAAAGGATTTAAAAAGGTTTTGATGCGTTGCAATTGATACGGAAAAATCAGGACGGATACCGACACCAATCCCACCCCCACCCCGACGCCCCCTAATAAATACCGAATGCGGGCTTGCCCTACAAATAACAAACAGAACACCACCGCACTCATGAGCAACACATTGCCTAAGTCGGGTTGTTTGGCGGTGATTAACAATGGGACACCAATCACGCAAAACAAGGGCAAAAGGCCTTTTCGGAATGATTGCATGATGCCGGGTTTGGCCGAAATGGCTTTGGCCGCAAACACAATGACGCAAAATTTCAGCCACTCCACGGGTTGGAAGGTCATGATGCCCAAATTGAGCCATCGGCGGGCCCCAAATGCCATGACCCCAATGCCGGGTATCATGGTCATCATCACCAACACGGTGCCAATGCCCAGTAGCCACCAAATCCGGTCTTTGTACCAGGTATGGGGAATGCACATCCCCATCCATAACGTACATAGGGCGATGCCCAGATACATGAAGTGGCGTCGAATAAAGTAGTAACTATCGTGATGGGCTGCAAAGCCAACGGATGAACTGGTGGATATAATCATCATGATGCCGATGACAACCAGTG
Source organism: bacterium (assembly GCA_010027915.1). Next base: position 1,793 of record RGUG01000080.1, read on the forward strand.
CAATGGTGGTCACCAGCAAGGGGGTATCAATGCGTTTGAGAATTAATTTTTTGTTGTATATGGGCTTTGAATTGGTTTCCACGGTCGATAAAATCCTTAAATTGATCAAAACTAGAACAAGCGGGTGACAATAACACCACATCCCCTGGTTTGGCATGTGCCAATGCATGGTCAGTGGCCTCAAACAGGGTGTCGCAAAAGTGTAGATGGGGTGGAGGGTGGGGTACCAAGTGGCGAATGCGTGTGGCAATGTCACCATAACAATAACAGGTGGCGACGCTCTCAAACAGGCGGGCCAAAAACCCATCCAATTCAAGCCCTTTGTCTTTTCCTCCCATCAGCAAATGAACGGGTTCGTCAAAGGACTCAATGGCCACCAGGGTCGAGTCGGGATTGGTTGACTTGGAATCATTGTAAATCCCAATGCCTTGCCAGTCCCCCACCCACTCCATTCGGTGGGGAAGGGCTTCGTAGTCAAGCAAGTGAGTCACCGCAGGGGGGAGGGGTTTGTCATCAAGGGAGGCAGCGGCCAACAATGCCATGGTGGCATTGAGGCCGTTATGATGCCCCCTTAACCCATGTCCTTTTTTTTGATGACGCATGAGATGGGTGGCCTGTTGGAGTGTTTGGTAGAGGGGGTGGTCTGCGGTGACATGGTGCAAGGGTCCTTCGTGTGCGGCCAAGTGGGGGGTGATCCATGGGGCTCCCTCGCCATAGATCAGCGGGGCACTGGGATGGCATCGCAACAGGTTGGCTTTGGCATTGGCATACGCTTCCATCGTGCCGTGACGCTCCAAATGATCGGGGGTTAAATTCGTCCATACCATGATGCGGGGTTTGATCCAGCGGGTGATTTCCAACTGATAACTGCTTAATTCCACCACGAGTTGAGATCCTTCATGGTCGATAAACGATGACAGGGGGATTCCAAAATTGCCACCCACTGGACAACCCAATAAATGGGCCACCATGGCCGACACGGTGGATTTGCCATTGGTTCCGGTGACGGCAACCCAGTCCCAAGGCCTGCCAGCGTCGGCCCTCATTTTCCAGGCAAAATCAATGTCGGAGATAATGCGAGAGGGGGGAATGGACCCGGCCAGTTCGGGGTATTGGGCGGGTGGAATACCGGGGCTTGCCACCACCCAATCGGCCCATTCGGGTGATACAACGGGGATATGATGGGTGTGGCAATAGGCTTCAACGGATTGGGCGGTGACCCCGTGTCCTAGGATCCCAATTTTCATCGCAGCCACCCAATCGTCAGGGCCGTTATAACGGCCCCTCCCAACCAAAACGCACCCACCACCTTGGGTTCTGACCACCCAGATAGTTCAAGATGGTGGTGAATGGGTGCCATTTTAAACACCCGTTTACCACGCCATTTGAATGAGATCACCTGAATGATGACGCTGATGGTTTCGATTGCGTAGGGTGCCCCCAATGGCAACAAGATCAGGGGGGCATCACAGGCCATGGCCACGGCCACCATCAGGGCCCCTAATCCCAGCGAGCCGGTATCCCCCATAAACAACAGGGCTGGGTGCGTATTAAACACCAAAAACGCCAATAACGACCCGATGATGATCAAACACACAGGGATCATATCAGGGGCCTGATGCAGCCCCAGTACCATGAGCCCAAAAAACGTCAAAATGGCCAATCCGCCCAATAACCCATCCAACCCATCGGTTAAATTGGTGGCATTGGACACCCCATTGAACAGAAACGTGTACCACCCCCATTCCCACCAGTCGAGGGGGGCAATGGTCACATGGGTGGCGGCGACGACACCCAGTCCGAGCAGTGTTTGGAATCCAAATTTGTAGCGGGCGGTGAGCCCCTGGTTTTTTCGGTTGGCCAAGGACAGGGCGTCATCGATGAGTCCCAAGCACCCAAAGCCCCACATGGCCAGCAGGGCCCCCCAACCCATTGGAGACAGTCCCACGATGGCGGCGGTCAGGGTGGTACCCAACAGAATGCCCAATCCGCCCATGGTGACCACCCCATGTTTTTTTTGATGGGAATCGGGTGACAACTCATAAATACGCTGATAGCCCTTGATTCGTTGAATGGCCCAACGAACCAGTCCGATGCAACCCAATGCGATGACGTAGGCGATCAATAGGCTCATGACAGGCGTTGGCGGATCGCCTCAACGACCGTTTCCATTTTCATGCCCCGACTCCCTTTGACCAATACGACATCGCCTGGTTTTAATTCTGACAGTAGCCGATCAATCAAGCTGGCGTGGTCCTGAAAGTGTTCAAACGGAATGCCTTGGGGATCAACCGTTCCCCAGTGAGGTCCCAAGCCAAAGATGACACTCACCGATGCATCAATGGCCCATGAGATTACCTCTTGGTGGGCGGCAGGGGCATGGTCGCCCAATTCCAACATGTCCCCACCTACCAACAGGTGGCGTCCGGGGGTCCGCTTCAATTGTTGCAGGGCGTATATCATCCCATCGGGATTGGCGTTGTAGGTATCATCGAGGACGGTAATACCGCCCCAACCTGAGCGAATCATGCGATGGGCTGAGGGGACATATCGTTCGAATCCTGCTCGAATGTCGTCATCAGACAACCCAAAATCCCGTGCGATCAAATAGGCGGCATTGATGGTTTGTTCGGGTTTTTCTTGGCCACCAAACCACTTGGTGACAAAGCCGGCACGGGTGGCCCGTTTGTGTTGATAGGGGGCATAGGGACTTTGGTCGTTTAAGTAGGCGATCCGGGTGGGGGGTTCCCAGGGTAAGGGTTTTAAAAATGCTTCGGTTTTGGCTTTGGCAATGGCGGCTTGGCTACCCAAACACTCAATGTGGGTGGTACCGATGGTGGTGATCACGACATGAGATGGCCGGGCGATGCGGGCCAATGCATCGATTTCTCCTAGCCCCCTCATGCCCATTTCGACAATGAGGATGTCAGTGGTAGCATCGGCTTTGAGTATGGTAAGGGGAACCCCGAATTGATTGTTTTGATTCTCTTCGGTTTTAACCACGTTGTAACGGCCACTCAGGATGGCATATAACATGTCTTTCATGGTGGTTTTTCCGGCTGATCCTGTCACGCCAATCACATGACATGTCAATTTTTTTCGGTAAGACTTGGCATATTGTTGCAGGTCCACATCCAAAATCTTGGCCCCTTTTTGAATGGCGTCGGGTATAAAATCTCGCCCGTTAAAGTGCTCCCCTTTGACGGGGATAAACCAGTCGCCGGGTTGGATGGTGCGGGTATCAATTGATATCGTCATGCTTACGCTCCATTTATCACCCCAATTTCAGTGCCAATTGGACTTCTTCGACATCGTCAAAATGTATACTCTGCTTGCCGATCAGTTGGGTTTTTTCGTGTCCTTTTCCCAATACCATTACCACATCATGGGGCCGTGCCATGTGAATGGCATGCCGAATGGCGTCTCGACGGTCCAGATGCACCGTCACATGTTCCGGATGGTCGATGCCGGCGACGATGTCTTGAACAATGGCATGAGGGTCTTCGGTTCGGGGATTGTCTGAGGTAATGATGACGACGTCGGCGTGGCGAACGGCGGCCTGGGCCATCAGGGGACGCTTGCTGCGATCACGGTCTCCCCCACACCCAAAGACAACAATCACCCGCCCCTGTTGGGTATCGGCGATATGCCGGGCTTCTGCCAACACATTGTCCATGCCATCGGGGGTGTGGGCATAGTCGACCACCACATCAAAGGGTTGACCCTTGACAACCCGTTCAAACCGACCCGGTGGTGCACTGGCCAGGGGCATGACCTGATTGAGTTCGGCATCACGGATGCCACATACCCTAAGGGCTGCAAGGGCCGCTTGCATGTTTCGTTCATTAAAACGGCCGGCCAATGGGTTCCGAAACGACAGGGGGATTGCTTCATACGCTTCGGGGAACAACCGGTGTCCTGGTCCTGACATAAACTGCAGTTTGGTGGCACGATAGGCCTCAAAGGTGCCATGATAATCCAAATGGTCTTGGGTGATATTGGTTAAAATGCGACAAAAAAAGGTGATGCCATCGATTCGGTTTTGGGCGATGGCATGGCTGGAGACTTCCATCACAAAGTGGGTGCCATTGGCTTGTCGATGGTCGGCCATTCGTCGGGTGACATCCAAAATATCAGGGGTGGTAAGGGCGGCATTAATGGTACCAACCAAGGCGGACCGTCGGCCCGTTTGGGTCAACCCATGATGAATTAAATGGGTGGTGGTGGTTTTGCCGTTGGTGCCAGTGACCCCAATCACGGCCATGTCTCGGGAGGGGTCCCCGTATAATGTTTTGGCAAAAGGGCCCAGTTCGTGGTGGCCTAACCGAATCACCTCGCGGGCACCAGCCGCCAATGCGGCGGGGATATGAGATTCGGCATTGGGAAGGCAAACAAATATGTCGCCGGGCTGAATGAGTCGAGAGTCAATGCGATGCATGGGTGGGGTCCTTTGGGTCGACAGGATCGATATGAATGATGGGGTATACTCTATCAAATACCGCCATATCTGCAACATCACGCCATCTGCAGCATCACGCCGCCCTTTGGGGGGCGGGTGAGCCCCTAGTGGGTGGTGTAGGCGGGCCGTGGGCACATG